>JAFDZL010000156.1 GCA_018266935.1 Bacteroidota bacterium
GCCGGGGCAACGCCTCTTAGTCTGACCCACTAATCCAAAGAGCCGTAGGCTCGATAATATCTTGTAAAAACGGGTTTCAACCCGTTCGGCTGAGCATGATAAAAAAACCTTGTTGAGTTTCTCACCGAGCTGTAGCCGGGGCAACGCCTCTTAGTCTGACCCACTAATCCAAAGAGCCGTATGCTCGATAATATCTTGTAAAAACGGGTTTCAACCCGTCCGGTTAAGCACGGCGGGAATCGTCCCGGGTTTCTCACAGGCTCTTAAGCACTACATCATTACCTCTCATAGCCGCTTCCCGACTTATTGTATCAAACTTTTTAAATGTAGTATGTAAAAAATACACTAAGCCAAACTTAACTTATTATAAGTCAAACAAATAAAAAAATAGTGACTAAGATAACGAGAAAGTACTTTTTGAATGACGTAATAATGTAGAGTTTACTTTTTTGTTAAAAAAGTATTATCTCAACAATTTCGTACAACCATTGAACATCTCATTTGTTTAGTGGGCAATACATCATAACCAATTATTTCTAATTCTTAATTACTCAAATTACCACATGAAAAGAATTTTTACTTATTCAGTGTCGGTACTGTTTTTATTGCTCTTTATTACACCGGCGTTCGCGCAGAGTGTGACCGTAAAAGGCAAGGTCACTGACGCCGCCGATCACAGCACGCTCGTAGGCGTATCGGTGAATGTAAAGGGCACTACCAATGGTACCCAGACAGACGTGAACGGCAACTACAGCATCAGTGCGCCGTCGAATGCCACCTTAGTATTCAGCTATATTGGCTACACCTCACAAACCATCCCGGTTAACGGCCAAACAACCATCAATGTCGCCCTCAACACATCAGCAAACGAATTACAGCAGGTCGTTGTAGTAGGCTACGGTACCCAGAAAAAAATTGATAACACTGGTGCTGTAGCGGTGGTGAGAGGGTCAGATATTTCCAAACAGGCCTCGACCAATGCGGTGAGTGCGCTGCAGGGTAAGGTTGCCGGCGTTGAAATCATTAACAATGGTCAGCCGGGATCATCACCCACGATTAATATCCGCGGCTTGGGTACCATCTTCGGCAACACCCAACCCCTTTTTATCGTTGACGGAGTATGGTATAACGATATCAGTTTCTTGAATCCAAGCGATATTGAAAGCGTCAGTGTATTGAAAGATGCCTCAAGTACCGCCATTTATGGTATCAAAGCGGCCAATGGTGTTGTACTTATCACTACCAAACGTGGCAAGACCGGTAAGCCAACCATCAACTATAATGCATATGTGGGCTGGCAAAGCGTTACCAACCAGGTGAAAATGGCCGACGGTACCGAATATGCGACCATGATCAACGAGTTGTATGCCGATAATGGTATTGTCCCTGCATTCAGCACTAACCCAGCGGCCTACGGTACCGGGACCAACTGGTATGACCAGATCCTGCGCAATGCGTTTGTTACCAACCATCAAATATCGCTCAATGGCGGTAGCGATAAGTACACTTACAATTACTCGTTCGGGTATCTTGACCAGGATGGCATCGTAAAGACCAACAATTACATGCGCTACACCGGCCATGCTTCGGGTGACTGGAAAGCTACGAAAAACTTGAAGTTTGGCTATACTATTAGCCTTTTGTCGAGCGGATCGGATGATGTTGACCCGGGCATATTCCACCAGTTATACACAGCCGCGCCCATCGTTCCCGTTTACTATAATACGGGCAAATATGGCGATCCGGCGGATTATAATATCGGCGGCGGCGCCAATTATAACCCCGAGGCTACCATAGATTTTTACCACCAGCATTCCAAGAACCACCAGTTTACAGGCAACATTTATGGTCAATATACCATCATTAAAGACCTGGTATTTAAAACAAGCGTGGGCGGCCAGCTATCTCAGGCTGAAGTAAGAAATTACGCTCCTGTGTATTTTGCTACCGGAGGCCAAAACAGCAATTCATCCACGTTGAGCCTCGATCATACGGAGGACCGTAACTGGATATGGGAAAACACGCTGACCTATGATAAGATGATCGGTCAACACCACATAACGGTTCTTGCAGGCTATGGCGCCCAGCGCAATGAAAACGATTATGCGACGGCAACCGGCAAGGATGTACCTTTTGCGAAAAGCGGCAACTTACACACTTCGTTCCCGGCCAACTCTAACATAGGCGTGGTTTATCCGCACGGCCTTGGTTCTCCAAACTATGTGAATACCGAGGATTATGCTCTTGGACGGGTAAATTATTCCTATGCAGATCGTTACCTTTTGAACGCATCGATCCGTTATGACGGGGCATCGGAGTTTTATCCGACACCGTATGGCTGGTTCCCTTCAATCGGTGCCGGTTGGGTAATCACTAATGAAGATTTCATGAAGAACCAGCACGTCTTCAACACCCTCAAATTGCGCGCAAGTTATGGACGGGTTGGCAATGCAGGGCTGACTACTACGCCAAGCGTTCAAATAGTTACTAACGACCCAACACAATACACTGCGATCTTTGGTAATCCACAGACGATTGCACCCGGTGCCAGCATTAACACGGTTGTTGCACCAATGACGCTTTGGGAAGATGCGCAATCGACAGATTTTGGGATCGAAGGCTCCATTTTGGATGACCATTTATCGTTTGAAGCGGAGTACTATAACCGCCTAACGAAAAACGCAGTATTTCCCCTCGTTATACCCGGGTCAGTAGGCGAGATCGGTCCTCTTGGCGGCCTACTGGCTAACCAGGCTGATATCCAGAATAAAGGTTTTGAATTCCAGGTAAGCTGGAAACAGCAGGTGAATAAAGATTTTTATTTCTCGATAAGCCCTAACCTGAGCATAAACAGCAACGAGGTGACTAAAGTTCTTTCGGGCAGTA
>JAFDZL010000157.1 GCA_018266935.1 Bacteroidota bacterium
AATAGCTCTTTATCATATGCGCTTTTACAGGAACCCAATTTGACGGGCTTTCCTGGCGCAATAATATCGGAAGCGTTCGTGACTGAGGGGCCAACTTATTTATTGGCGCCTCTTTTTCTATGAAGTTTTTATATTCTGCCGGAGTTTTGCCGGTTATCTCTTTGAAAACCCGGTTGAACGTTCTTTTGGAATTGAAGCCCGACTCGTAAGCGATACCCAGCAGCGTGAGCCGGTCGTAAGCCGGATTGTGCATTTTACGGGTAACTTCCCGAACGCGGAATTCATTGATAAAATCGCTGAAGTTTTTATCCAGCCCTATATTAATGATCCGTGATAGTTCGTGCGGATGAATACTCAGCTTTGCCGCGAGTGTTGCCAAAGTAAGTTCCGCATCCTCGTATAAACGGTTTTTCGCTACCGTTTCCTTTAATCTGCGGCCTTTCTCTCTTGCATCCAGCCGATCGGTTACCGGCGTTACAAGCGTAACGCCCTCGTCGTGTGCCAGCATCGCCTCCACAGCCATCCCCATCAGGGTGAAAGCAACGGCAAAACAGAAAATATCATTAACAAGCCACATCAGGCAAATCAGTCCGAGCAGGAACAGCGTCCTGTCTAATCGCCGAAAGGCGAAACGCGGCCGGTCCATCAGTATAGGGCGCAGCCGGTCATAGAAGTTCTGTATCAACCTGTGAGAAAGGTATAAATAGGCCACGATCCAAATTACAACCAGCCAAACCGGCGCCCAGTATCCCGCAAGCAGCGGACAAAAATGCAATATATCTTTCCGGCTAAACCGATGTTCCGGGTGTATTCGCTCTCGGACGTAAAGATAAAGCAACGGTCCGAGAGCAGGTAAGAAAATCGGCGTAAGACCGCCGGCTTTCAATACAGTTATGGCTAACGCTGAGCTCAAAAACAAGTTAGCCCTTTGGCCCTGCCGCTTAATAAATGCTAAAAGTAAAGCAAGCGTCAGCCCTGAGAACAAGATTCCCATTGACACCAGGTCATATGTGCTGATATGAAGAAAACAGGGCCTCAAGTTCAGTTAAAGTTACCGTTCTAAATCGACCTTTAGTGTACCTTAAAAATTATTCCGACCGGAGGCTTTTTACCGGGTTAGTTAATGCTGCTTTTATAGCCTGTGAACTTATAGTGACCAGGGCGATAAAAATAGCTCCTCCTCCTGCCGCAACAAATGCCCACCACTCGACGGCTATATGGTAATTAAAGTTCTGCAACCATTTACTCGTAGCCCACCACGCTACCGGTGAGGCTACAAGGATCGAGATCAATACCAATTTAACAAAATCTGCCGACAACAGGGTGGCTATGCTGCCCACGCTGGCTCCCAAAACTTTTCGTATGCCGATCTCTTTGACGCGATTTTCAGCCATGTAAGCCGCCAGGCCAAATAGACCGAGACATGAAATAAAAATGGTTAGCCCGGCAAAAAGCGCAGAAAGCGTGCCATCCTGTTGCTCCTGCCTGAAATTTCGCGCGTACATCTCATCGGCAAAGTAGTATTCAAACGGGTATTGGCTGTTGTAACGCTTGAATACCTTTTCAGCTTTGCCGATGTTAACAGCGGTAGCGTTGGCCGGGTTAAGCCTGAAATGCACGACGGGATACCCGGTCGCAAGGCCCTGTACTACCATAGGCTGAACCTGGTCATAAGGTGACTGGATGATGAAATCCTTTAATACGCCAACAATGTGAAAGATCGTGCCAAATTGACCCCGGATCGGTTTTCCGATGGGGTCCTTCAAACGCATTGCTTTTACGGCCGCTTCGTTCAGCAATACAGCTGTACTGTCGCTTACATAATTGTAGATATTGATATCCCGGCCCTGTAATATTTGGACGCCCGTTGTTTTGGCGAAATCGGCATCAGCCTGGAACTGCTGGAAGTTCATTTGCTTGTCGGCATCCGTACTGCCCGGCCATGACAAACCGGTAATTGTGCCCCAAACCCTTGTGATAGGAGAAAAAGTTTTGGTGACCGAAATCGCAGCGCCCGTACTCAGTAATTCGTTTTTGATCACGTTGTAGTTTTTTTGCACATCGCCCTGCGAAAAGATATAAACCAGCCCGCCCGCTTTATAGCCCGTATCCCTGTTTCGGGCGTAACGCAACTGACTTTCAACAATGATGGTGCAGATGATCAGTATAATAGCGAAAGTAAATTGCAGCACTACCAGCGCTTTGCGCGGCGTAACAAGCGTATTCATTTTTCTGAAGGTTCCTTTCAATACTTCCGCAGGGCGGAATGATGACAGGTAGAAAGCAGGGTAGCTGCCTGCTAACAAACCGGTAAGCAACACAAACCCCGCAGCGAATAGCCACCAGTAGAGATTTGCAAAATTGATGTGCAGCGGAACTGGTGCTACGCCGTTGGATGCTGGTACGCTCACTACATCGTTGAAAGCCGGTAAACTTAACTGTACCAGCAATA
>JAFDZL010000158.1 GCA_018266935.1 Bacteroidota bacterium
AACAAGTGCCCGACCTGGACCATGTTGATTTTACAACGGTAAGCAGTATAAAATTAGTAAGACATCCCGCAAAAAACAGCGAATTCGTTGCCAAATACGGCGACAAAGCGCTGAACGGCGTTGTGCTTATCGAATCGAAAAAATAACAGGGGCAGCGGAACTAATCTGTTAGTTGCGTTTTATAAATTTAATTTATATCTTAGGTGAGCCGGGTAAATGAAGAGAGGCATAAAAGCAAAAGATTGATATCATGGAAATTAAAGAATTGACACGGGCCGAGGAGCAGATAATGCAAGTGTTGTGGCAGCTTAAAAAAGCGTTTGTAAAAGAAGTGATCGATGCCCTGCCCGAACCGAAACCGGCTTACAATACGGTATCGACTTTTGTCAGGATACTGGAGACCAAGGGCTTTGTCGATCATACGGCGTTTGGTAAAAGCCATGAGTATTTCCCCATTGTCAGCAAAGAACAGTACCAGAGCTTTGCTACGGATAAATTGCTGCATGGCTATTTTGATAATTCGGTGAAACGCATGTTCTCCTTTTTCGTGAAAAAGGAAAAGATCGATCTGAAAGAAGCCGATGAGATCATGAAACTTATCGGGCAGCTGAAGGATAAATAATACTAAGCCTATGTACTGGTGGCAATATTTGTTATTAGTTAACCTGTATCTTATCTTATTTTACGGGTTCTATGCCATATTGCTGCGTATGGAGACTTTTTTCAATCTCAACAGAGCCTACCTGGTTGCTTCGGCTTTACTCTCATTTTTTATCCCGCTTGTCCACTATGAATGGGTGAGCAGGCTGTTTATCACGCAAAGGGTACAGCAAACTATCTCCATCTATGCCCGGCCTATAAGCGTTTACCAGCATCAGTCCATTCCGGCAGAGCAGCAGGTTACGATAGGTAATCTTATCTTCCTGGTTTATGCTACGGGGATATTGTTCCTTGTCATCAGGCTTGCCGGGCAAATGATCTCGTTGCGCAGGATCATTGATCAGCCCGAATCGACGACTGCTTTTTCGTTTTTCAATCGCATCAGGCTCGACCGGAATGCCGAGCGCAGCGACATTATCGAGGCGCACGAAATGGTGCATGCCCGTCAATGGCACTCAGTGGATGTATTGCTGATTGAGTTTATTGCTATCATCAACTGGTTCAACCCGATAGTCTATATTTATAAAAAAGGGATAAAGCATATCCATGAGTTCATTGCCGACAGGCAGGCCTTGAATAGTGGCACAAGCAAGTCAGAATACGCGCTGTTACTGCTGAGCCAGACATTAGAGGCGCCGGCGCACGACCTGGTGAACACCTTCTTTAACACCAGCCTGCTGAAAAGGCGTATTTTAATGCTGCAGAAAAGCCGGTCAACCTATATGGCGCTGTTAAAATACGGGCTTTCGGCGCCGTTGTTTATGGTGATGCTCGTACTTTCATCGGCTACCATCATCAAAAGCCATACGATACGTTTTTTCAATCATAAGGCTGAAGAAGTGCTGTCATCGCCTGCGGCCGTCCTTGAGAAAAAAGAGCAGCCGGCGAAAGGGAAACAGGAAATCAAAGCAATTACAACCGGTGATATTCCGGTGCGTGATACGCACCTCGAAACCAGGTCGCAAACCGCTGAGAAGCTACATAACGACCAGATATTTGTATCGGTTGAACGCGAACCGCGGTTTAAAGGTGGTATGCTGGCCTTCTACCAGTTCCTGGCTGCCAACCTGCAGTACCCGCCGCAAATGATGCGTTATAACGTGCAGGGCAAGGTGATCATTACCTTAACTATCGAGAAGGATGGATCGGTATCCGACGTAAAATCGCTAAGGGACATTGGGTATGGTTCGGCCGAGGAGGCTATACGCGTATTGAAGAAATCGCCGCGCTGGGAACCTGGTTATCAAAATGGCGAGCCTGTAAGGGTGCGTTATACGCTGCCGATCAGCTTCGACCTGGTGCGCGAAAAAAATAGCAGCGACACGATATCGAAGGTTTCCTTCAGGATGTCTGAAAATAATACGCCGCAGCCTCAAACGGCAAAGGAGAACAACCCGGATACGTCAAGGAGGGTTACGCTGGTGGCCGGCGGGCAATTCGACTTCATGTCGAATGCCTTATACCTGCTCGATGGCAAAGCTATACCGGGAATGAACGGTGTTGACCCGAATAATGTAAAAAGCATCCGGATCATAAAGCATCCGGACAAAGACAATGTTTATGTGCTGCTTTATGGCGAACGTGCAATAAATGGCGTTGTGCTGATCGAGTCGAAGGATACCAATAATAAGCCTGCAAAATAGCACCGTTCCTCCCCGGAACAATTGGCCTTTTCAAAAACTTTTATATCTTTACTATGCTAACCGGCTGATTTGCCGGTGAAAAACCATTTATCCAATTTAAAACCCTCTCGTCAATGAACTGGAAAATCATATTTCAATTATCAATTTTTGGGTTGATAATGGCTTTTGGCACCATATCCCTCATACCCGAAAAAATTGAGCCCGTGTTTTGGCTGGCGATCTTTGTTTTTTGTGCCTATGTCATTGCAAAAACCTGCCGGGGCAAATATTTCCTGAACGGATTTTGCGTAAGCCTGGTGAACTGTGTATGGATCACGGCGGCGCATATTATATTTTACAGCACTTATATTGCGAATCATCCCAATGCAGCCAAAATGGGGCAAAGCATGCCTATGCAAAGCCATCCGCGGCTCCTGATGCTGCTTATGGGACCGCTTTTCGGCATAGGCTTTGGTTTGATACTGGGCCTGTTCTCATGGATAGCGTAGAAGATCGTAAAGCCCAAACAGCCGGCAGTTTGACAGACAGCGGCATTTTTATTTTAATTGTAAACAACCGGAATAAAACTTAATTTAGCGGCGTAAAATTACGTTCGTCCATGAAATCCTTTATATCGACCAAAGCGTACGGCTTTTTTAACTACGCGATAGGAATAATAATGATCGCTTCCCCATGGCTTTTTGGCTTTCAGCACCAGCATGGCGCTTCTTTGTTGCTGCCATGGTATTTGGGATGGCTACAGTTGGTTATGGCCTTTTTTTGTAACACTGAACTGGGTGTCATCAAAGTATTCCCGGTATCCATGCACTGCTTTATCGATGTTGTTTTTGGCTTTTTCCTGGCGATGACGCCGTTCATCTACGGCTATACTTACGAAGTATTTATACCTCAGCTGTGCATGGGCGCGCTGATGTTCATTTTCGGATTATATACCCGCACGTCACCTTTCAGAGATGAACCGAGGCACGTATTTAAAGACGGCCTGATGGAGCACAAAGCTGATATCGACGAACCGATGACGCACTAAGATCAATAACGGAGATAAAATAAAACGGCCCTTCGAAAATCGAAGGGCCGTTTTATTTTGTAGCGCGCCGAGGTTAGAATAACATTTCTCCCGGCGGGGTAACACCTTTAAGGCGCAGGTAAGCAACTGTCTGCCCGCGGTGATGGGTTTGGTGCTCAAAAGCTTTGTTAAAAGCGACAGATGCCGTTATTTCAGCTCCTTCAACTTTTCCTTTAGCCTGCATTTGCTCGGGCGTCAAAGTTTGCAGCAGGTTAATGACGTAATCATAGCTGTCCATTACAGCTTTAGTGGTAGCCTCTTTAGTTTGCGGGATCAATTGCTCGGCCGACCCTTTTAACGGCCCTGGTTTCCCGGTCACTGACCCTATGAGGAAGTAATTGCCATCGGCAATATGGAGCATCTGCCCCGCAAAACTTCTCATTTCGGGCGTGGGTTTTACGCTTTTGTAACCATCTTCCGGCATGGCGTCCAGGTACGCTTTAGTAAATGCTTTTGCGCGTTGCCAGTCGGCGATCATTTGGTCTTTGTTTACCTGCGCACGCGCGGTGATACAGGCGAATACGGTTACCACCAGGGTAAAAAGCATGGCTAATTTTTTCATAATCAAAGTGCTTGGTTTTAAGTTTAATACTGTATCAGCTAAGTTACGTAAATATCAAATAGTGCATATCCGACCGGCATAAAATGACCGGCAGGTGTTAAAGACGCGTCGCCGTACTATGAGTATTTATTCCGGTTTTTAAAACAAAACCTCGGGAGGAGGCGTCACACCCTTAAGGCGAAGATAAGCCACAGTTTGCCCCCTGTGGTGCGTTTGATGCTCGAAGGCCTTAAGCAAGATGATTCCTTTCGTCACTTTATGCCCTTCCGATTCTCCTGTTTGCGCAAACTGGGCGTCCGTCATTCCCTGGATGCAGCTGATCACAAAATCGTAGCTATCCATTACGGCTTTGGTTGTGGCCTCTTTGGTTTGAGGCACCGTCTTTTCCACGGATTTCTGCCCGAAAGTGCTCGGCTTTCCGCTGGCCGATGCAGCAAAAAAATAGTTTCCATCGGCCAGGTGCAGGAACTGCGCTGCGAAAGTGCGCATCTCATGAGTGGGCTTAAAGCTGTAGCCGTCCTCGGGCATGGCATCGAGGTAAGATTTAGTATAGGCCTTCGCGCGCTGCCAGTCGGCGATCATCTGGTCTTTGGTTAATATCTGAGCGCGGATGGCTGTTGCTGTAACGACCAGTAGCGCTATTGTGAATAACAATGTGAGCTTTTTCATAGTGGGTTGCATTGGGTTTGATTAAAGTTAGGGAATATATCAGCAATCGACAGGCTGCGTAATAAGGAATAATTCTATTTCAAGATGCATGAGCTAAGACCTTGTTCCGTAGGAACAACTCGTCGGTAGAAAATATTAATAACGGCAATCGCGTTCCTTTAGGAACGCCTGGTGTATGTGTCGCTATTCAAGTTCTTTGAAGATATATTGCTCATCCCAATCTATTTCAAATAGCGTTAAGAATTTCTTGTATTCCTCCAAAAAGGTTGTCTTCTTGTGATGCTCTTCCTGATTCATAATGTATCGCACAACATCAGGAACCTGGCTTTTCGAGTATGAAAAGGCCCCATATCCTTCCTGCCAGGCAAAAGGGTGGTGACAAAAGTTTTGCGCCTTCACCCATTTGCTGCTCTCCGTTTTTACATTTTGTATCAAGGACGAAATAGATTGATGTGGGCGAATGCCTGCTAGAATGTGGATATGGTCGGGCATGCTGTTTATCTGGATCATCTTGTGCTTATTTTCCTGGAAGATACCCGTAATATATTGGTGCAGGCGTTCTTTCCAATCATTGCCAATTAAAGCCGCTCTGTATTTTACCGCGAAAACAAACTGTATGTGAATTTGGGTGTAGCTGTTTGCCATTTCACCTCGATTTTGAATGCAAGGTACTTAAATCACCAATCGTTCCTACGGAACGAAAATAATTGATGCTATTTTTTCTACCAACCAGATGTTCCTATGGAACAAAGGCGCAGTAAATTAAAAAATAACTCTCCGCATATCACGGATGCATGGAGGGCAGTCGCATTGCGCTGCCCCCAATAGTGATGCGCACTTTCCAATTGTTCACGCACAAAACATACGAAGTTTGATGATTAGCAATATCAAACAAAAAACCCCCCGATTTATCGGGGGGCCGCACACATTAACCATTATAAAACTGAACAGAAACGTCAATTTGTTAAGGGTCAGTATCTTAAGAAAGGCCTTAGCTTTCTGCTTTGGTCTTTCCGCTTTCAGCTTAAGAGCATCCCATCGAGTTGCCGCAGTTTAAGCATTTGTAACAGGTGCCGGAACGCACGGTAGTATGACCGCACACATTGCAAGCCGGGGCATCGCTTTGCACGCCCATGCTCAGGTCAACGCTGAGACTTTTCTTACTGCTATTGCCGCTGTCAACTGCCACGGGTTTAGCCGGCTGCTGGTAAACATTGCTGTCGTCGGTGTTCACGTCTTCGTCTTCCATCTGCGGATTGCCAACTACAGCATTTTGCTCGGTGATCACGTGTACCAGGTCGGTACGGTTTAAATACTCGTAACCCAGCATCCTGAAGATATAGTCGATGATCGAGGTAGCGCTCTTGATGTTGGCGTGGCCGATCACCATACCTGCCGGTTCAAAGCGGGTGAACGTGAATTTCTCAACATACTCTTCCAGCGGAACGCCATATTGAAGGCCAACCGAAATAGCTATAGCAAAGCAGTTCATCAGCGAGCGGAAGGTGGCGCCTTCTTTGTGCATGTCCACGAAGATCTCGCCCAGTGTGCCATCCTCGTATTCACCGGTGCGAACAAATACTGTCTGCCCGTCGATGCTGGCTTTTTGGGTATAACCGCGGCGTTTGTACGGCATGTGCTTCTTCTGCACCACGCGCGACAACTGGCGCATGAAGTTAGTATCTTTTGATTTCTCAATGATGGCCATAGCTGCTTCCAGCACCTGCTCGGGGGTCAGGTCGCTGAGTTTTACGTTAGCGGCTTCGCCCAATACTTCCTCTACTGAATCCAGCTTTTCTTCTGCATCCTCTTTTTTGTCAGATTTGGTCGATAGCGGTTGAGACAGCTTGCAACCATCGCGGTAAAGGGCGTTGGCTTTCAGGCCCAATTTCCACGAAAGATCATAGCAATCTTTGATCTCCTCAACCTTGGCCTCGTTCGGCAGGTTGATAGTTTTCGAGATAGCGCCGGACAGGAATGGCTGTGCTGCTGCCATCATCTTGATGTGGCCGTGCGCATGAATATAGCGCTCGCCTTTGGCGCCGCACTTATTGGCGCAGTCGAATATCGGGTAATGTTCCTTCTTTAGGTAGGGAGCGCCTTCTATGGTCATTGTGCCGCATACATATTCGTTTGCTTCGGCGATCTGTTTTTTGGTGAAGCCCAGGGAACGCAGCAGGTTGAAATCGGGTGCGTTGTATTGTTCTGCAGTAAAGCCGAGGCGCTGTAAAACGTCTTCGCCCAAAGTCCACATGTTGAATACGAAGCCGATCTCGAACGCTGAAACGATGGCTTTGTCCAATTTATCTAATTCGGCGTTGGTCAGGCCCTTTGCCATTAGGCTATCAGGATTGATATGCGGAGCGCCGTTCAGCGTAGCCGCGCCTTTGGCGTAGTTCACGATCGAAGTGATCTGGTGCTCATCGTAACCCAGGTTTTTAAGGGCCTCAGGAACGGCCTGGTTGATGATCTTGAAATAACCGCCGCCGGAGAGCTTTTTGAATTTCACCAGCGCGAAATCAGGCTCGATACCGGTGGTGTCGCAATCCATTACCAAACCGATGGTGCCGGTTGGTGCGATAACGGTGGTTTGCGCGTTGCGGTAGCCAAATTGTTCGCCCATATCAACCGCTTTGTCCCATGCGTTGCAGGCAGCTGCAAGCAGGTAATCGGGGCAGAATTTCGGGTTGATGCCCGGGGGCAGTATTTCCAGGCCTTCATAGTTTTCGGTCGAGTTATAAGCCGCGTAGCGGTGATTGCGCATTACGCGCAGCATGTGTTTCCTGTTCTCCTCGTAACGGCGGAACGGACCTAATTCGCGGGCCATCTCAGCCGAGGTGGCATAAGCCGTACCAGTCATGATAGCGGTGATAGCGCCGCCGATTGCGCGGGCCTTGTCGCTGTCGTAAGGGATGCCGTTCACCATCAGGGCCGAACCTAAGTTGGCATAGCCTAAACCTAAGGTGCGGTAGTCGTAAGATAATTCAGCAACTTCTTTTGAAGGGAACTGCGCCATCAATACAGATATTTCCAATACGATGGTCCATACGCGGCAGGCGTGCTCGAAACCTTTTACATCGAATATGCGTGTTTCAGGATCGAAGAAATGCGCCAGGTTGATGGACGCCAGGTTACACGCGGTGTTATCCAGGAACATGTATTCCGAACATGGGTTCGAAGCGTTAATACGGCCGCCTTCGGGGCAGGTATGCCATTCGTTGATGGTGCTATCGTATTGAACACCCGGATCGGCGCAGGCCCAGGCTGCAAAAGCGATATCATCCCACAATTTCTGCGAAGAAATGCTTTTTACAACTTTTCCGGTCATGCGGCCCTTCAGGTCCCAGTCTTTGCCAGAATTTAAGGCGTGGAAGAATTCGTTCGGGATACGTACCGAGTTGTTCGAGTTTTGGCCCGACACGGTGCGATAGGCGTCTCCTTCATAATCTGAAGAATAACCGGCGGCGATCAAAGCGGCAACTTTCTTTTCTTCTTCAACTTTCCAGTTTACGAAACCTTCGATCTCGGGGTGATCCAGGTCGAGGCAAACCATTTTAGCAGCCCTGCGGGTTGTACCACCCGATTTGATAGCTCCTGCGGCACGGTCGCCTATTTTCAGGAACGACATCAGGCCCGACGAATAACCGCCGCCTGACAATTTCTCGTTCTCGCCGCGGATCTTGGAGAAGTTGGTACCCACACCCGAACCGTATTTGAAGATACGAGCCTCGCGAACCCACAGGTCCATAATACCGCCTTCGTTCACCAGGTCGTCTTCAACAGACAAGATAAAGCAGGCATGCGGCTGCGGGCGCTCATACGCCGAAGTTGATTTGCTCAGCACTTCGGTAATCGGGTCAACATAATAATGTCCCTGCGGTTTGCCGGTGATACCATAAGAGGTATGCAAACCGGTATTGAACCATTGCGGCGAGTTTGGCGCTGCCAGCTGACCGACAATAGTGTAAACGATCTCATCATAGAAAATCTCAGCATCTTCGGTTGACGCGAAGTAACCATAGCGCATACCCCAGTCCTTCCAGCAATTGGCCATACGGTGGGCAACCTGTTTGATGCTTTTTTCGGAACCTGTGGTGCCATCGGGCTGCGGAACGCCGGCTTTACGGAAATATTTTTGGGCGAGAATATCCGTCGCAACCTGTGACCATGAGGCCGGAACCTCGACATCTTTCATTTCAAATACGGCATCACCCGATGGGTTGCGTATTACGGATGATCGCTTCTCGTATTTGAACAGGTCATACACGTTTTTTCCATCCTGGCTAAAGTACCTTTGTACTTTCAGCCCTTTTCCGCTCCCGATAGCCATCGGGACTGGAGCGGTTGCTTTTTTTGTAGAGTTCTTGCCCATTTTCTATGTGTACCTTAAGTTATTAGCGTGTTAAAAAATCTTTAGGGGTTTTTAATCAAATTTATTATCCTGACTAACACCCCTCAATTCGGTTTTTTCCACACCCTGTGAACTCGAAGTCGATTGTTATAAATTGCTAACTATAATTTGTTGTTTTACAAAGTATTGTATCTGTGGAAAACTAAAAAGTGAAAAAAGTAAAGTAATTTTTCACTTAAATTTGCTATGTTTTTCGGACAATTAAATAATACCCGTAAAACAATAACGCTGAGGCGGATTTTTAATTTTTATAAAATAAAAAATTACAATATTTAAACCATCGGAAACGTTATCGGGTCAAAATAGAAGACCAAAAAATTTAAGGATATGAAGATAGTAAGAATTTATTGGGACTATTATTTTACCAGGAAAAGCAGGCTGGTAAAAAAGGCGTGCAAAGCAAGGATTTATTGAGTTGATTGAGTTAAGTGGTTGATTGGGTTGAATGGTTTTCAACTTGATCAACCAATTTATAATAGTTGCAAAACGGCTACTTTATTTATTGGATCTATATCTATCCATTCCAATGATTGATCATCCGGCAGACAATCTGTAATGTCTGATCGGTCGCTGCACTTTTCAAAAGCTTTCTCTCCTAATGTAATGGTCATTTGATATTTGTCCTGTCCTGTAATTCCCAGCCAAGCGGCTGTCATTATTTGCTTAGAGTTTCTGACATCTCTAAATTTTTCCGGCACTTCAATACCATCACACCAAAAATATTTAATCTGACCGATTCCTGCATTTCGGAGTGTATGTGATAAATGATATTCGAGCCGCTGGCAAAAATCAATATTGAACGATTTTCCTAAAGTTTGGTTAAAATTCATTGTCCAAAATAAAAATTCCGCCCAAAAACGAGGTTATATATCCTTAAATCAGCCAACTTAATCATCTGCATTTTATAATATAGTTTTCGGCTAAACCTGTAAGCTGTTGCTTACGTAAAAAGCCGTACATTTGCGCAACCTCAGCCCTGTTAGTAGTAAACCCTGGTTTATTATTCCCAATCAAAATTTTTTTTAATAGTTAACGAAACTTGCCGATAGACAAGTGCGGTGTGATGATAGTGAGAGTGATTCAAGGTACTGCGGGATGCGTTGCAGCAAATATTTTTTTTAAACGATCGAACAACGGACCGGTAAGATACCGGTTTGGAGCTATCGCGTATTGCTGATAAAATGGATCACGAATTGAACCGGGAAAGACCGGTAGTCAGGTTAAGGGCGTTTAGGGCGATTGATGATCCCGCTGCATGTCAGCTTTTTATTGAAGGCCATACCCATGTATTGACCAGTATAGGTGTGACCAAAGTAACCTCGAACAAACACGAGTGGACGCAGAACCCTGCGGCGTTTGTGATCATCGTTGAATCGCTGGACAGAAAGAAGGTATATGGCGGCGCCCGCGTGCACGTAGCCGGCGGAAGCGAACCGTTGCCCATAGAGCAAGCCACCGCCCACCTTGATCCGGCTGTTGTAGATCTGGTGTGGAGATACGCACAAACCGGCACCGGTGAAATATGCGGTTTATGGAACTCGCGCGAGATCGCAGGATATGGCATCGGCAGCATTTTCCTGACCCGCGCCGCAGTGGCTATTTCAACACAGATAGGCTTAACGTCGCTGTTTGCACTCTGTGCCCAGTACACCGTAGCCATGGCCGAAAGCGTAGGCTATCACCGCGAAACCAGTATCGGCAACGCCGGAACTTTTTATTACCCCAAGATGGACCTGGTAGCAACTTCAATGCTTCACGAAAATATTGATACCTTGAGCACCGCCCAGCCAGAAGACCGTGACGCTATTTTGAAGTTAAGGGAGAGCCTTAACCTGGTGCGTGCAGAGGTACTGCGAAAAAAATCGATCGAAATACATTATGAACTGAAGATACCTAACCTTGATCAGTGGGATTTACGGAACACCATCATCCAGGCTAACAAACATTTCCTTGAAAGCGAGTGGAGCGAAATGAAGTTGAACTTATTATAAAAAATGGCTTCTTTTTACGGCGTATCTTACCTTTAGATTAAATTATATTTGCTTATTAATATATGAATACAGCACAAGACAACTATATCGGCCATCCGGAAAACCTGAACCATATTTATGCGCCGCTGATCCTCAGACTTGGCGACGCCGACGATAAGTTGGTATATGACAAACTCCGGTCGGCTGAAAACGGGTTGTTTGTTTCAGACGAGATATACGGCCAGCTGAAGGAATTGATCAAAAGCCAGAGACCCTGGGCAAGGATAAAACCGGAGGAATATGACGGCCTGATCGCTGCCCACCTCAATGGCACTTCAATTAATGCCTATGGCGTATGGGTTTATTACCCCTGGAGCCGCCGGCTGGTGCATTTGCTGGATGAGGGCGAGTTTGTTGAAGTCCGGACCAACAGGAATCAATATAAGATCACGCGGCAGGAAAGGGATGTGCTGGCGGCCAAGAAGATCGGCATCATCGGTCTCTCGGTGGGGCAGTCCATCGCGCTTACACTATCGATGGAGCGCGGTTTCGGCGAGCTGCGGCTTGCCGACTTTGACATCCTGGAGTTGAGCAATCTTAACCGTATCCGCACCGGCGTGCACAACCTTGGGGTACCTAAGGTGGTTATTGCTGCGCGCGAAATAGCGGAAATCGACCCTTTCCTTAAGGTCACCTGTTTCTTTGACGGGCTGACCGACGCCAATATGAACGAGTTTTTTACCGGAGGAGGCAAGCTGGATATACTGGTGGACGAGTGCGACGGATTAGATATCAAGATATTAGCGCGCTACAAAGCCCGCGAGCTGCAAATCCCGGTGGTGATGGATACCAGCGACCGGGGTATGCTGGATATAGAGCGTTTTGATCTTGAGCCCGGCAGGCCTTTGCTCCACGGCACTGTTACCGGCATTAATCCGCAAAATATTAAAGAATTGTCCAACGAGGACAAAGTGCCTGTGATCCTGCAAATGCTCGGTGTCGATAATATTTCGACGCGCGCCAAAGCGTCGATGGTCGAGGTGGAACAAAGCATTAATACCTGGCCGCAACTGGCAAGTTCGGTAGCATTAGGCGGCGCCGCGGGAGCAGATGCCTGCAGGCGCATTTTGCTCGACCAGTTCCGTGCCTCGGGCAGATATTATATCGATTTTGACGAGATCGTCAGTGATGGACGGCATCATACAACGGCGGCAGTTCGCGAAAACCCCTTTCAGCCGCTTACGGAAAATGAAATGAAAAAGCTGGCCGGGCAAGCCGAGCCCCGGGCCGGGGAAACAGACGTCATTCCGGCGGCTGCCCTTATCAGCGAGCTGGTCCGCGCTGCCTGTGCAGCGCCCTCCACCGGAAACGATCAACCCTGGAAATGGCTGTATCAGCACGGAACGCTTTATTTGTTCCATGATGAATACCGTTCTTTTTCATTCGGAGATTATCGCAAAACGGCATCCTATATTTCTTTCGGCGCAGCTTATGAAAACTTACACATTCATGCTTTAAAAGCAGGACTGGAGCCATATGTCAAATTTACCGGCGGCCCGAACGAAAAATTGGTGGCTGCAATCCGCTTCAGACGCGTAGCTGATCAAAAACTGGCAAAATTCCTCGAACCGCTTGATAATGCGATCTTCAAACGTTTCACCAACCGCAACCAGGCGCCTAAAGCACAGATACAACCTGACGATTACGACCAATTGGCCACATTCGCCGGGTCGATACCGGGCGCAGATTTCCGGTTGTTCAAAGACGAAAAGACACTTGGCATGCTGGCCGAAATTATCGGTTTTTGCGATCGCGTAAGGCTGCTGAGCAAAGAGGGGCACCATGATTTTGTGCACCATGAAATGCGCTGGACAAGCGAAGAGGCCGAACAAACCCGCGATGGCATCGACATCAAAACGCTCGGCCTGAGCAATTCGCAAATGGCGGCCCTCGGTGTGATTAAAAGTGAGCAGGTTATCGGTGCTATTAACGAGCTGGGCGGCGGCAAGGCATTGGATATGCTGGCTAAACGTACGGTTTCCGCCGCGTCGGCGCTTTGTTTGATCACCCTGCCGAAGCATGAGCTGAAGAGCTTTTTCGAGGGTGGCCGTTCGATGGAGCGTTTCTGGCTGGCGGCTACTAACCTTGGCCTGGCCATACATCCGCTCATATCGCCGCTTTATTTGTTTCCAAGGGTGGTATATGGAAATGGAGAAGGCCTTGATCCTAAGTTTGTTCCGATTTTACGAGATTTGAGAGAAAAGTTTTGCGATATAACCGGTATAAGTGATGATCGTGCGGAGGTGTTCATGGCCAAAATAGCAGTGGCGCCCGAGCCTGTATTGAAAAGCCACCGGTTACCGTTGGAAAAAACCTTGATAATAGAAGGGTAAATCCGTCACGCGCCAGCTTGCTGGCAGAACCTGATTTAGATGAAGAAGATCTTTTTTCTACTATTTTACCTGCAAGCGTTACTCGCCGTCCGGGCAACTGCCCAGGCGCCTGTTGTATTCACGGGGCAGAACATCATTATCGGCAAGTCGGTGTCGATCCTGGAAGACAGCAAAGACAGCTATGATCTGCAAACGGCCAGTAAGTCCGGCGGCTTTGTGCAGTCGGCCATCGAAACACCGAATCTGCAGCTGAGCAAGTCCGCATTCTGGCTTAAATTTTCGGTACGGAACGAGTCATCGTCAGACCGGCTTATGCTGATGCTCCAGTACCCCACGCTTACGGTTTGCGACTTCTACTATCCTGAAAATGGGCACTATGAAGTTCAAAAATTATCAGATACGGTAAAATTCAGCCGCCGGAAATATCAGCATCAAGACTTTCTTTTTGATTTCAAGTTACCTAAAGACAGCACAGCGACCTATTATTTACATGTCAAAAGCACCGAACAAATGGTGCTGCCGCTTATCCTGGGCACACCGGCACATGTGGGCGAATCGTTGTTAAAGGTCAACGTTCTTTGGGGGATATTTATTGGGCTTATCGTAGTAATGGTAGCTTATAACTTTTTTATCTACCTGTTCACGCGCGATCGCAGCTATATCTTTTATGTATTATACGTTACCTTTATAGGACTGACGCAAACGACGCTGAGTGGTTACACTTATCGTTTTTTGTTTTCAGACCTGCCGGTCCTGTTTCACAAGGGTATCATCATTTTCCCGGCGCTGGCGGGTATAACCGCCATGCTGTTTGTCAAGGCATTTTTGGATACCCGGCACCGTACGCCAAAGTTGAACAGGCTGTTCCCGGTGCCGATCTTTTTGTACAGTTCGGCCATTGTTTTGAGGCTGGCGGGCGTTGACCAGGTAAGTTACCGGATGATCGATATTTCAGCCCTGACCACAACCGTGCTCATCTACGCGGTCGCCGTTAAAATATCGCTGCAGGGATACCGGCCGGCAAGATATTTCCTGATCGCCTGGACCATCTTTTTTGCCGGCATCATCCTGTTCACGCTGCGCAACCTGGGTGTTTTGCCCTCCAGTGCCTTTACGAATCATACCATGGAATCGGGCATGGCGTTTGAAGTTACTATGCTTCCCATCGCGCTGGCTGACCGTATCAACGTACTGAAGAAAGAAAAGGAGTTGTCGCAGGCCGAAGCACTGCGCACAGCACAGGAAAACGAAAGGATCATCCGCGAGCAAAATGTGCTGCTGGAAGTCAGGGTCAAAGAGCGCACATCTGAATTAAATACAGCCCTGGAGGACCTGAAGCAGACGCAAACGCAATTAATAGAATCGGAAAAAATGGCTTCCCTCGGTCAGTTGACTGCCGGTATTGCGCACGAGATCAACAACCCCATTAATTTTGTCACGTCTAATGTATCTCCCCTGAGGCGCGACATTAACATGATCTTTGACGCGATTGATTTTATGGAAAGTGTCGCCTTGTCCGACGGTTCGGCCGCCGATAAAAAAGCGCAGCTCGGGCAATATAAAGAAGAACAGGAGCTCGGCTATCTTCAGACTGAGGTCACACACCTGCTCAATGGTATCTATAATGGCGCGTCGCGCACAGCCGAAATTGTGAAGGGTCTGCGCGTATTCTCAAGGCTTGATGAGGATGATCTTAAGCGGGCAGATATCAACGAGGGGATCGAATCGTCCATGATCATTCTTAACAATCAGCTTGGGAAAATAAAGGTAGTGCGGCAATACGGCGAAATACCCTTGGTAGAATGCTATCCGGGTAAACTGAACCAGGTTTTTTTGAACATATTGTCAAACGGCATTTATGCTGTTCATAAACATTTCGGAGACAATAGCGGCGGCGAAATTACCATAACCACCAGTGTTGAGGATGATCATGTGCTGATCAGCATGCGCGATAACGGCATAGGCATAGACGAAGAAACGCAGAAAAAGATATTTGATCCGTTTTTCACCACTAAAGACGTAGGCGAGGGTACAGGATTGGGAATGTCCATCGCTTATAACACGATCAAAAAGCACAATGGTTCGATCAGGGTTAACTCCGCACCAGGCAATGGAGCCGAATTTATAATCGGCTTGCCGGTAAGTCACAAAGTCAAAATAAATTAAAGCCGAATCATTATGTCAGAGAAAATCAAAGTACTGTATATAGATGACGAAACGGATAACCTTACCGGTTTCAAAGCTGCGTTTCGGACGGAGTACCGCATTCTTTTGGCTGAAAATGCGGCGCAGGCGATAGAGCATCTCGCGAAGAACGCGGACATCAGGGTCATTTTTTGCGACCAGAGAATGCCCGGCAAAACGGGCGTCGAATTTTTCGAACAGATCCGGACGATGTTCCCGCTGCCTATCAGGATACTGATAACCGGTTATGCCGATATCGAAGCAGTTATATCAGCGATTAACCGGGGCAATATTTTCAGATATATCCGCAAGCCGTGGATCGAACAGGATATTACGTCAGCTATCGAAGAAGGGAATAAATTTTATATCGCCAACTCGATGCTGCAGGTCAAAAACCAGGAACTGCAACTGGCTTATACCGAGCTGGATAAATTTGCCTACAGCGTAAGTCACGACCTTAGGGGCCCCCTGACGGGCATACTCGGCGCCATTGATATCGGACGTGAAATGTCTGACATCAACGAGATCAAGGAGTTGCTCGGAATGATGGAAAAATCGGTTTTTAAGTTGGAGGACTACATCTCGAGCATGCACGACTACTACAGCTCGCGCCGTGGCGAACTCAAAATCGCGGATATTGACTTTAACGCCGTGGCTGAGGAGCTGAAAGATGTATATGGCATATATACCAGCACCAACAAGATCAGGTTTGATATTCATATCGATCAGCCTGAACCTTTCAGGAGCGACGAAATAGTGATCAGAATGATATTAAATAACCTGGTGACGAACGCGATCAAGTATCAGAAAAAACACTTCAACGGTAAAAGCATAGACATTAACATATCTGTGCACGATGCCATCGCTACCATTGTCATCAGTGACACCGGCATCGGGATACCGGAGAGCCATTTTGAAGAAATATTTAACCTTTTTTCCAGGGCCACTTCACACAAAGCAGGTTCGGGCATAGGGTTATATAACGTTAAAGGCGCGCTGATCAAACTGGGCGGCCATATCGGGGTGAGTTCGGTTGTGGGCGAAGGCACAGTTTTTACATTGACGATTCCAAGTAAATAAGTACATGAAGATAGGATTTATTATTGTAGAGAATATAGACATCGATATATACATTGCTACAGAACTTATCAAAAGAATGGTAGGCGAGGTAGATATTGAAACTTTTGTTACAGCAGATGCAGCCTTGAATTATATAACCTTAGAGAAAGCGCCGGCGGCCGATCGTCATATTATCTTGCTCGATCTGATGTTGCCCAGGATGCATGGTTCTAATTTTATTAGCCTGTTCGAAGAACTACCCGATCACATAAAAGATAGTTACCAGATCGCAATTGTAACCTCATCCATGAATAAAGGTGAGCTCGAAAGGCTGAGCAAACGTCCTAACGTTGAAATGATCATTGAAAAACCGCTGACACGCCGAAAATTCAAGTCGTTTCTGGAGAAGATCAATATACCAATAGCATACACGAAAGCCTGATCAGGAAAGCAGCTTCTGACGTAGCAGGAACTCAAGCTGTTCATTAGAGTCCTTAAGGGCCTGTTTGTCCTGCCATGCCTTGTAAGCCCGCTCGATGGTCATGGTTAATTCTTCCTCGTTCCAGGGTTTAGCGAGGTAGTGAAATATTTTCCCCTTGTTCACTGCGTCGATCACGGCGTTCATATCGGCGTATCCGGTCAGCAAAACGCGGATGGGATCGGGATGTTTTTCCTGTATTTTCTCAAAAAGCTCTACGCCGGTCATTTGCGGCATCCGCTGATCTGAAATAATAACGTGCACTAATTTTTCGTCCAGCAGTTTCAGCGCATCGTCTCCGTTTGTGGCGGTCAGCACTCTGAATTTGAGCCGGAACGTGGCCAGAAACGAAAACAGGTTATCCTGCTCATCATCAACATACAATACCGATATCTTATTATTTACGAGCATAGAACCAGTTAGTTGACAAAATTAATTATTACGTCGTAATATAATAAATCGTTGCATTATAAAAAAGCAAATCCCGGCCAAAACCGGGATCAATATTATTAGGATGAGCGGATCAAATATGCTCGCTGCAAACTATGATCTGTCCCAAAGGGACTCCTTCGGAGCCAACTATTCCACAACGCTCACTTTGAGCATATTGGTCTTTCCTTGTTTAGTGATCGGCACAGACGCAGTATTAATCACCACATCCCCGGTTTCCACCAGGTTCTCAGATTTTAATATCTCGTTCACATCCGCAATGGTTTGGTCGGTGCTTTCCAGTTTGTCGTAAAAAAAGGTACGCACACCCCACACAACGCTGAGCGCATTGAGCAGTTGCTTGTTCGAGGTAAAGATGAAGGTGCCTGCTTTGGGCCTGTGGCTCGATATTTCGAACGCGGTGTAGCCCGAGGTGGTCATGGATACGATACCGACGGCATTGGTATGTTCGGCTAAGTAAACCGCCGAGCCGCACAGGGCGTCGCTCAGGAAGTTGGCCGGTATGGTATTCACATGTTCGATGCTGGTATGGAAGGGGTAGCCCAGTTCCTCTACGTTCTTCACGATCTTCGCCATGGTTTCGATAACGATCACGGGAAACTCGCCGACGGAGGTTTCGCCGCTAAGCATGACCGCATCAGCACCGTCGAGCACCGAGTTGGCTACGTCGTTCACCTCGGCGCGGGTAGGGCGCGGGGTGGTGATCATCGACTCGAGCATCTGCGTAGCCACGATCACGGGTTTTGATTCCGCACGGCACTTGCGGATGATCATCTTTTGCAGCAAAGGCACTTCTTCCAACGGCATTTCAACACCCAGGTCGCCGCGGGCAACCATACAGCCGTCTG
>JAFDZL010000159.1 GCA_018266935.1 Bacteroidota bacterium
CTGGTAAATATAGGATTCTGACGGCGTACGTGCCGCAGCCTTGGGTTCTGACGGCATCTGTGCCGCGGGGTCCCCGTTGGGAGACCCTGCGGAGACGGGTAATACCAAATATTATGGCCTAAGGTCTGGTGCTGCGTTTTGACGGTCATCAGGTAAATATAGGATTCTGACGGCATCTGTGCCGCAGGGTCCCCGTTGGGAGACCCTGCGGAGACGGGAAAACTGGTGCAGCTACCGGAAAGTAAGTAACCATGCGGTAAATAACAGTCAACGTAAAACAAGAAAGCCTTCAGCTTTTCGCTTTAGGCTTTCTGCTACTAAGTAGCCCGTAGGGGAATCGAACCCCTGTTTCAAGAATGAAAATCTTGCGTCCTAACCCCTAGACGAACGGGCCGTTTTTGAAGTCTTAAGTCTTGAGTTCAAAGTCTTAAGTCGTTTTTGACTGTGGACCCTAGACTGTTGACTTTCGACTTAAAAAGCGGCGCAAATATAAAAAGATTGCCGTATCCGACAATCTTTAAAGGTAAAAATGACAGTGAAAAAAAGATCACGCGGCAATAACGTTCCGGTACTTGAGCGGCGTGGTTTTATACCGTGTACGGAACAAACGGATGAATGAACTGGTACACTTAAAGCCCACCATGTTTACTATCTCGTAGATGGGGTATTCGGTTTTGGTTAATAACGATTGCGCCCTTTGGAGCCTTAACTGGATCAGGAACTGATGCGGCGATTGGTTATAGGCCAGCTTGAAGGTGCGCAGCAGGTGGTTTACCGAAAGACAGGCATGGTCGGCCAGGTTTTCGAGGTTGATGTTGCGGCTGTAGTTGGCATAAAGGTATTCCTTGGCGAGGTTCAGACGGCGCAATATCTCTATGCGCGTATTGTAATGCAGGAAATTGAGATTAGCTGCCTTTTGCAATATCTCCTCGTGATAGATCTCAAAATAGCACAACAGGCAACGCGTGATATATTCATCGATCACGGTATTGTCTGGCGTGCAATTTTCCATGTAATCCTTAAACTGCGTGACAATAGCCCGCATTTCGCCCTTGAAAGAATAGATGGTTTCGCTGAGATGTTGTGTGGCATCATCATCGAGCTCGTCGTCGCCAAGCCAGGCAGCCCTGAAATCCTCGAGGAAATCGTCGTCGAAACTGATCGAAAACACGCTCACTGGTGTATCGGCGTCAACGCGGGCTGTATAGTTCGTTCCCTTGTTGATTGCTACAAAGGAATCATTGTGAATGGACAGTTGCCGCCTGCCGATCGTGCAGTTCTCACTGCCGCCGAACACGAACCTTAACGTGAAATTTTCCGCGGTTTCTGTCGTGTTTTTTTGCAGAACAGAGCTATTGGTTACCCGGTTTCCGTTAGCTAAAATCTTAATGTGTTCCATAGTAAAATTTATGCTTTATAAATTTACTAAGGTGCTTTTAGCTTACGCTCACCCCTTTAGGGTGATTTGTAATTTTGGCCGAACGCTTAATTGGCTTTGCGGCTTTCTTCGTAGGTCGTCTTAGCTATTTCAACTAATATCTTTAAGGGCGAGATTTTCTTATTGCTGAAATCGCTGGTATTGGTCTGCACGGCAAAGGCCATCTTGTATTGGGGGAAATAATACATCTCCGTCAGATAACCGGGAAAGAATCCGCTGTGGCCGATAAAAGTGCCATACTTGTCTGAATGATGGATAATGACACCCAGCCCATATTCGGTATTTTGACCAAGCATTTTAGCCGCTGTACCGGTTTCCATTAAAGGCAGCATCGAAGGATCACATGCTTTACCCTCATACAATAGCTTGGCCCACCTGGCAAGGTCGCGGCTGGTGCAATAGATACCTCCGCCGGTCCATTCGAATTGCGGATTGATGATGAACTTCCCATCATCGCCGATAACTTCACTTTTGCCCCCGAAATCGTTCTTTATGCCAGCGTATCCCTGCACCAGCCCGGGTAATTTCCTGTGATCGGAAGGCTTTGTTTGGGTGAGATGAAGTGGTTTTAGTATTCTTTCCTTCATCAGGTCGTAATACTTTTTGCCGGTAACCTGCTCGATGATCATAGCCAGTACAATGTAGTTGGTATCTGAGTACTCCCAGCCTTCGCCGGCTTTAAAGCTGGGTTTTTCGTCCAGTACATAAGCAAGCAACTCTTCGGGCTTCCATACTTTGTCGGGATTGTTGGTCAGGTCTTTGGTGAAGGCGGGTTTAAACTCATAGCGCATGATGCCGCTAGTATGGTTCATCAGCATTTTTATAGTGATGTCCTGCGCGTTGGGCATCCGGCCGTACCAATCATAATGACCCAGATACTTTGATACCTTATCATCCAAACTGAATTTGCCTTCCGCTATCAGTTGCATGGTTACAGCCGAAACATACGTTTTGCCCACGCTTCCCTCCATCAGGTAACTGCCCGTCGTCATCGGGATATGTTTAGTCGAATCGGCGCTGCCCGACGCGAACGCCAGGATCGTGTTATCGGGCAGGGCAACCCCAAGTGTAAGTCCGGGAAATTTACCGGCCAGACGAAATGAATCGAGCTTAGCCTGAATTTTTTGCTTTAGCGCATCATTCTGAGCATAAACGCTAAATGAAGAAACAATAAGGACAATGAGTAAAGCCGTGGTAAGGGTTTTATCGTTTCGATTCATCCGGTTAAAATAGTGTGGTTTTTATAGGCGGTCATCCCCCAAAATGGGAGATTTATTTGATGTCAATTTGCTGTCCATCCAATTCAGCTTTCTCTTTATAATCCAGGTTAAGCTCGCTTTCAACTTTCGCCCTGGTTGGCCTGAACGTAAAGAAGTATAATATAATGGCGCCCGTGATTGCCAGGAAAAGCAAATTGCCGCTCAGCATAAAGGCAACGATCGAAAACAAAGAGGGCCCTTCCGCCAGCGCGGCACGAATTATAAACGCGGTTTGATAAGCCGATATTTTTTGTGATAGAGAATCATCCGAACTGATTTTACCCACCTGCCGCCTGAATAAAAAATTTCCGAGGAAAAACCCGCCTGCAGCCAGGATCAGCGCCGCATAGACAAGCGGATTCTTTGAGCCATCAAGTGAAAAACCGGTTTGAGGAAATTCGAACCAGGCTACAACACAGAACAATACCTGTCCTGTTATCAATGCCATGTGAATTATTGGTAGCGTTTTAACCGCGGCCTGGGGGTTTAGGTTTCGATTTGTGTAAGGCATGTTAGAAGATTATCCTCTAAAAATACAATTTATAACCAATCTTTATCAGATCAGTTTATTTTCCTTGGCTGTTTTGATCGCATCGGCCCTCGAGTTTACGTCCAGCTTCAGGTAAATGTTCTTGATATGACTGCGGACGGTTTCCAGGTCGATAAAAAGGTCTTTGGCGATCTGGCTGCGGCTCTTACCTTCAGCCACTTGCTCCAGTATCTGCGTCTCGCGCTTGGACAATGGCGATTCCTGGTTTTTTTGGAACGAACGGATCACCATGCGGGCGATGTTCACGCTCATCGGGCCGCCGCCGTCCTTCACCTCGCGGATAGATTCGACGATCTTGGCCGCGGGCGTGTTTTTAGTAAGATAGCCGGATGCTCCGCTAGCCAGGGCCTCGAAGATGGTTTTCTCCGATTCATATACAGTCAGGATCAGGATATAGGCATGGGGCAGTAGTTTCTTCAGCCTGGGAATAGCCTGGATACCGTTGGTGCCAGGCAACTCGATATCAAGCAGGATCACATCCGGGTAGTCATTCGTAATGGTCTTAGCCGCTTCGTCGAACGAAGCATAGGTATTAACCACCTGGTAGCCTTCGGTTCGACTGATGAGCAATGCGTACCCTTCGCGGATGATCTCGTCATCTTCGATCACTACTATTTGAATATCCCTTTCCATAGACTGTTTAGTTTATTACCGCCTGGTTTATCTTAATTTTTAAATCGACTTCTGTACCCTGCCCCTTGCCGGATCTGATCCGCATTTCGCCGCCGACACGCTTGATCCGCGTCAGCACATTATTGATGCCCTGCCCCCTGCGCGCCTCCGCCTGCTCAAAGCCGCAGCCATTATCTTTCAGCGTCAGCCGGATGCTGCTTTTATCCATATCATCCAGGCTTAAGGTGACATGGTCTGCATGTGCGTGCTTCAATATATTGTTCAGCAATTCCTTAAATATCATCGGTATGTTACGGCTATATTCCATTGGCAGCCGGATCATGCTCAGCGATTCATCGATTCCATTAAATTCAAATGCTATAGCCGTATCGGTAAACAGTTCATCGCCGAAATCTTTGATATGATTCAATATCTCGTAAAGGTTATCGCTTTGCGGGTTAAGCGCCCAAAGCACGTCTTTAGTGCCATTGTATAGCGAGGCCGCATTTTGCCTGATCTGTTCCAGCAACTTCTTTTGATCCGCATGCTGACCATTCAACTTGGTATCCAGTATTTCAGAAAGTACTGTAATCCGTGTGAGCTTGTTGCCCAACTCATCGTGAAAATCTTCGGCTGTTTGCTGACGTATCTTCTGGCTTTCTTCCTGCCGGGCGGCATCTATAACTTTTTGTCTTTTTAATTTCGTACGGTATCTTGAATTCTGCAGCATAATGCCCAGCAGGATAAAGAAAATCACCCCAGCAATCCTGAACCACACTGTTTGATAGAAAGGCGGCGTAATGATAAATGAAAAACTTGCGGTGTTTGCTGAAGGCGTACCATCAGCGGCCTCGGCCTTCACCAGGAAGGTGTACGTCCCCGGTGGCAGGGAAGGATAATCCACTACGTTGTTTTTTACCGGAGCAGAGAAGCCACTGTCCAAACCCTTCAGCTTGTAGCGATAAGATATCCCGTTTGGATCGTTTAAGTAAACACCCAGGAAAGAGATGGCCAAATGGTTGTCGCTGTGCGATAGCTTTTGGCCATTGGCGATCACGGTACTATTTTCCCAACTGTTGCTTGGTATCTGCGGCACAACGCGCGCTGATTCGATAATGACATGCGGCGGAGCTACCGACACCCCAATAGAATTAGGATCATACAGGATGACGCCTCTTGTGGTGCCGATCCATATTTTGTGGTCGGCAAAAAGGGCCGCATTTTGGTTAGCTTCGAAGATCAGCGTCTTCGAGCCGCCGCTGTTACTTACAAAAAATTGATTGCTGTTTTTGTTGAACAACAGCCGGTTGACGCCGCGACCGGTTCCTGCCCAAATTACGCCGTTATCGTCTGCGGCCAGGCTATAAACAGCGGTCGAGTTTAAGCCTTCCTTGAGTCCATAGTTCTTAACTTCGCCGGTACCTCTGTTCCAGGTGAATATCCCACGGTCATCCGTGCCGATCACGATCATGTCCCTGTATTGCAGCATGCAAAATACTACCGAAGTTTTTACCGCATCAATGATGAAATCCTTTTCGATATGTTTGTTGGCGACCAGCATAATGCCGTCATCAGTACCGATCATTACCGAATCGCGCCCGGCCGTGATAACTGAAGATGCAAATCCCGTGAACGGCTTAAGCTCTGTTACCTTATTATTTTCGATGTAAAAGCAATGGTCGTGGGCCGTTACCCACAATGTACCATTGCTGTCTTCGGTAATGCCATTTACGGCGTATGGGCTCAGTTGCTCTATCTGCTTAAAGGATTTACCATCATAGTTCCAAAGTCCGGCATGCGTTCCAATCCAGATGATGCCTTTGCTATCCTTATAAAGGCAGATAACCCGCTGCAGTTGCTGATCCTTACCCGGTATTTTCATCGGCGAGAGCTTATTACCGCTGAAACTGATCAATCCGGCACCATCAATGCCCATGATCACGCCGCCATTCTTGTCTTTCGTCAGCGCCATCACCACTTCGTTATCCGGCATCCCCTGGGATTTATCCAGCGTGATGATGTGATTGCCTTCGTACCTGAACAAGCCGTCGCCCTGGGTCGCAAACCACAGATTATTGTCAATATCGTGGTACACGTCAGTTACTGCATTGTCCGTCAGGCCATTCCGCGAACCAAAGTGGATCAATTGCTCATTCTTCAGGTAGTAAACCCCGTTTGTTGTGCCGAGCCAGAAACAATTGTCATTATCCTGCGTCATGCTGAGCAGGTAGTCTTTAATGGAAGCGGTGATTTTTGGCTCGAAGGCTCCCAATTTATTATCGATGATCGTGTAAATGCCTGTATAGGTAAGCAGAAATAACTTATTCGGGTCGTTCCGGTCAGCTATGATCTTAAGTACATACAGGTCCTTGTCGGCCGCTTTAAACCCTGTGATTTTGATCCACGTGCCATGATTGAGCACATAAATGCCTTTCCGGTAGAGTGCAGCCATCAGCCGGCCTGAACGATGGATGAACAGGCAGCTTAACGTGCCGCGGATAGTGTCGCCAACCCAGGTTTCGCTGACCGTGTTCCCCTTTACCTTGAAAAGGCGGCTATTGATTATGGCCCAGACCGTACCGCTGCTATCTTGTACGACGTTCCGAACGCGTCCTACGCCAATATCGGCGGGCAATTTTAAGGTAGTTATTTTCCCTTTGGTAAGCCTTGAAAGTCCGCTTTGCGTTCCGAACCAGACATTGTCGCTTTTATCGACGAATACGGTGTTCACAAAATTACCCGGCATTCCGTTTTGGCGCGCCCAGGGGACAAATTCCTTACCGTCATACCGGCAAGCGCCGCCGTATGTCGCTATCCATAGACGGTGCTCGTTATCCAGGCAAAGGTTATTCACCTGGGATTGGATCAGGCCGCCTTCAATATCATAGTGGGAAAAGTTGTATTTCTGCGCATGGCTCAGCAGGGGTAAAGACAGGAGCAAAGCGAGCGCCGGCATAAAGCTTTTTGCGCTTTTGCTAAGAAAGAATTCTGTAAAAACCAGGCGCATTATGCTATACTATCCCTTACACTGAAAGCAAATATCAAATTACACTTATTTTGCAAATAAAACAATCACCCTTATAGGGTGATAAATAACGGCTTAGGCGGGCGTTACAGGTCAACTGGTTTCATTTTGGGTACCAAAAAGTGCATGATACACCAGGCAAGCAGGTAAGCGCTGCCGCAAACCACGAACATGATATAGTAGGCGATCTCGATATGGTGAATAGCGCGATAATGGACGAACATATTTTTTTGGACGAACAACGACAGGAAGACGCTCCCTACTGAACCGAACATGCCACCTATACCTGTTACCGATCCGACAGCTTTTTTGGGAAACATATCGGACACCGTGGTGAAGATATTGGCGCTCCAGGCCTGGTGGGCCGATGCGGCTATACCTATTATGCTCACCGCCAGCCACATATTGATGCCGCCTAACACCTGCGCAAACACGATAGGCACCACCGAGAACGCGTAAATAAGCATTGAGGTCTTACGCGCTCTGAATACCAGCCAGCCGCGTTCGATGAGCATCTTGGGCAAATAACCACCAAATATACTTCCGGCTGTGGATATAATGTAAACCATGGCAACGGGCATTACCAACGCGGTATTTTTTAGTCCGTATTGGCTCTGCAAAAAATCAGGCAGCCAGAACAAATAAAACCACCAGATGGGGTCGGTAAGGAATTTGCCGATAGAAAATGCCCAGGTTTGGCGGTAGCTCAACAATTTCCACCAGGATGCCTTTTCGTCCAGTTTATCAGTTTGATCTTTTTCATCTTTATCACTAAGGATATATTCAAGTTCAGGCTGTTTTAATCGTTTTTGCCGGGATGGTATCTCGTAAAACCACATCCATAAGCCCAGCCATAAAAACCCGATCGCGCCGGTTATGGCGAAGGCCCACCGCCAGCCAAAGGCCTGGCTGACATAAATTATTGTCGGCGCTAACACTGCACCTATATTGGCGCCTGAATTGAATATGCCGGTTGCCAAAGCACGTTCTTTCTTCGGGAACCATTCGGCAACGGTCTTAATGGCCGAAGGGAAATTTCCGGCCTCACTCAATCCCAATGCCGAACGCACGATCCCAAAGCCAAACGTACTGCTGACCAGCGCATGAAATGCGGCCGAAGCACTCCACAATAAGGTCGAAAAGAAATACCCCATTTTGGTGCCGAGCCTGTCGATCAGCCGGCCGGCGTAGAGTAATCCGATGGAATAAGCGACCTTAAATGCGATCTCGACATTCGCGTAATCGGCGTCATTCCAATGCAGATCTTTGCTGATGTAAGGCCGGAGCAGGCTGATAACTGCCCTGTCGAGATAATTGATCGTGGTTGCCAGAAACAGCAGTGCACAGATGGTCCATCGGTAGTTACCGGGTTTTTCGTTCGTCATCGCCTTGCTGCCTCAACCAATTGTAAAGCCTTAACCGTATCCTCATAAAGCTTGTCGTAAAGCCTGTTTTGGAGTATCTCTTTGGTGATCAGCCGGCTGCCCATGCCGACAGCGCATACGCCTGATTTAAACCAGCTGCCGATATTTTCCTTATTCAATTCCACGCCGCCGGTAGGCATAAACAGTTGACCCCTGAACACATCCGATACCGCGGAAACGAATCCCGGCCCAAGTACATTCGCCGGAAATATTTTGATCAGCGCAGCACCATGCTTCTGTGCATCGTGAATTTCGGTCGGCGTCATACAACCCGGTATCCAAAGTCCGCCAAGCCTGCTCACAATATCCCCAACTTCAGGATTGATCGTCGGAGCGACGATCAGGTCGGCTCCGGCATCGGTATATCTTATGGCGTCTTCCCTGGTTTTGATAGTTCCCGCACCGAAATAAAAGCCAGGCATTTCTTTATCGACAGCCGCTTTCAATATTTTGAAGTTCTCAAAGGCTTCCTTTGCGCGATTAGTATATTCCATTACCCGAACACCGGCACGGTACATCGTGCGCACCACCTGCAGACTAACTTCGGCATCCTCGTAAAAAAACAAGGGCAGCATGCCTTGTTTTATGATGCTGTCCAATACTTCCTGTTTAGCTTTCATTTGCCCTGGCCATTATTTCGTGTACGGATTGGTTCGTTACATCTGCTTCTATAAATAACTTTTCAAACGCGGCAGCTGTCGCGAATTCCAGCGTCTGTTCAGGACCCAGATCGTGATAGAAACCATAGACTAATCCCGCTAAAAAGCAATCGCCGCTGCCCACTTTGTTGATGATATGTGAAGCGCTGTATTCGTTCGAGCTATAAAATTCACCGCCGGTATATAAGGCTGCATAGTAATCTACATCTGCTTTGCAGTCAAACCGGAAGGTATTCGCGACTGCCTTACACTTCGGATATAATTTGATCAACTGCTCTGATGTTCTCAAAGCTTCCTTTAGGTAGATACTCCTTTGCCCCGACTCATGAATATTCGGTATCACCGGAATGCCCAGCATCGCCTCGATGGCCCATACATTACCCATCACCAGGTCGCAATATTGAACGAGCTTCGGCATCACCTCAAGGGGTTCCTTACCGTATTTCCAGAGTTTCGACCGGTAGTTCAGGTCAATGGAAATAATGATGCCTTTTTCTGATGCAACTCTTAGCGCCTCTTCGCAAACATCGGCAATATTATGACTGATAGCCGGGCATATTGCGCTGAAATGGAACCAGCTTACCCCTTCAAACTCTTTTTCCCAATCGATCATGCCGGGTTTCAGTTCGGAAAATGCCGAATGGGCCCGGTCGTAAACGAGCGCATCATTCTTCAGGTCGCGCCCCTTGGTCAGGAAATAAAGGCCAAGTCTGCCGCCACTGTAATGGACTGACATTTCAATGTTTTGCTGCTCCTCAAAGGTTACGATCTGCTTCACCATGCCATTGTCGGGCAAGGCCGTAACATATTTCACCGGAACGCCCCACAGCGCCAAAGCGGTGGCTGCGTTCAGCTCGGCCCCGGCAATAAAGAATGGCAACTGATTATCCTTCAGCCATTGACCTTCCTCGTCCGGCGATATGCGCAAAAGCAATTCGCCAAACGTTAATATCTTGCCTTTTGAAGCTATGTTGAGCGAATCGGCCATCTAAAAATCGAAATAGTTCTTAGCGTTGTAATAACAAATATCCTGTATGATCTTGCCGGTCCATTCAATATCAATAGGGAGTTCACCATTATCGATATCTTCGCCGAATAGGTTGCAAAGGATCCGCCTGAAATATTCATGCCTCGGGAACGAGAGAAAACTGCGTGAATCCGTCAACATGCCCACCATGCGGCTCAGCAATCCCATGTTGGACAGGGCATTCAACTGCCTGGTCATTCCGCCTTTCTGATCCAGGAACCACCACGCCGAGCCAAATTGGATCTTGCCTGCCACCGAGCCATCATTGAAATTACCGGTCATCGCCGCCATCACTTCATTATCGGCGGGGTTTAAATTATAAATGATGGTTTTCGCCAGTTTATTCTCTTTATCCAGCCTGTTGAGGAAGCGCGACAGCAGCCTCGCCTGACTAAAGTCGCCTATGGAGTCCCAGCCGGTATCGGGACCAAGTGTCGTCAATGCGCGCGTGTTGTTGTTCCTCAACGCACCGATATGCAATTGCTGTACCCAACCTTTTTCGTGATCCCACAAGGCAAAGTTGTACAGCATCACCGACTTGAATTTTAATATTTCCAACGGCATCAGGGTGGTGTTATGCCTGATCTTTTTAAAGATCATATCGATTTCATCCTGTGTAAAATCGGCGGCATACAACTGCTCAAGGCCGTGGTCGGATAACTTGCAGCCGTTTGCCGCAAAATAATCGTGGCGCGACTTTAGTGCTTTAAGATAAGAATCGATGTCCTGTATGGTGAAGCCGGTTACATCTTCGAGTTTGTCGACGTACGCATTGAGAGCGGCAGGTTCGTCCGCATTCATCGCTTTATCGGGCCTGAATGTTGGCAATACTTTTATATTGAAACTATCTCGCTTGATTTTCTGATGGTGTTCCAGGCTATCCAGTGGGTCGTCGGTAGTGCAAACTACCTCTACCTTCATCTTCGCCAGCAAGTTCCTTACTGAATATTCTTTGGTTTGCAGTTTGGCCGAACATTGATCATAGATCATCCCCGCAGTTTTGGTCGATAACAGATCTTCAACACCAAAATATCGCCTCAATTCCAGGTGCGTCCAGTGGTAAAGCGGGTTGCGTAAAGTATAAGGCACCGTTTCGGCCCATTTCATGAATTTCTCTTCGTCGCCGGCATTCCCGGTCACGTATTGCTCATTGACGCCATTAGCGCGCATGGCCCGCCACTTGTAGTGGTCGCCGTAAAGCCAGGCTTGGGTTAGATTTTTGAAATTCAGGTCGGCCGCGATCTCATCGGGAGGCAAATGGCAATGGTAATCGATGATCGGCATCCCCGCAGCGTACTCGTGGTACAGGCGCTGCGCCGTTTTGCCGTTCAGCAGGAAATCATCGTCCAAAAAAGCCTTCATCCTATTGGTACAGTGTTTTTTTGATGCCCATCTCCAGTCCGCGCAACTCGGCCAGGCCTTTCAGTCGTCCGATTGCCGAATAGCCGGGAAAAGTATCGTAATTAAAGTCATCTAATAATTTATGGCCGTGATCCGGCCGCATCGGGATGGCAACGTCATCCCGGCCGCTGTCCGCGCGTCTTTTCTGCTCCCGCACGACGCTTTTCATAATGGCGTACATATCCGAGCTGCCTTCCAAATGATTGTCCTCGTAAAAGCTTCCGTCCGGTTCGCGTTTTACATTCCGCAGGTGCAGGAAATGGATATGAGCGCCCAATCGGTCTATCATTCCCGGCAGATCGTTATCACCACGCGCACCTAATGATCCGGTACAAAACGTTAGTCCGTTTGACGGCGACGGGCAGGCATTTCCCACCTCAACCAGATCTGCTTCCTTCGAGATCACTCTCGGTAGCCCAAATATCGGGAACGGCGGATCATCGGGATGAATGCACAGTTTGACGCCCAGGTTTTCGGCTTCGGGAATTACTGTTTGCAGGAACCAGGTCAAATTCTTTTTCAGTTGAGCTGCATCGATGCCTTTGTATTTTTCGAGGTGGCCTTTGAATTGATCGACGGTCAGCACATCTTTGGTGCCCGGCAAACCCGCCATTACATTATGGATTAGCCTCTTCTTTTCATCAGCATTGATACCATCCAGGTACGCTTTCGCTTTTTCCTGCTGATCTTTACTGAACTCGGAAGAAGCGCCTTCCCTTTCCAAAATATACAGGTCGAACGCCGCAAGCGCGGGCGCATGGAAACGCAGTGCAGAAGCGCCATTGGGCAAACGATAGTCGATATCGGTCCGCGTCCAGTCGAGCACGGGCATAAAGTTGTAGCAAACGACCTTAATGCCGCATTTCGCCAGGTTCTTCAGCGTTTCGATGTATTTTTCAGTGTATTGATCGCGATCGGCGGATGCAGTCTTAATGCTTTCATGTACATTGACGCTTTCCACTACGGACCATCTCAGGCCAGCCGCCTGGATGATATGCTTTCGTTTTTCGATCTCCTCCCTGCTCCAAACCCCACCCGCCGGAATATGGTGCAGCGCGGTGACGATACCCGTAGCGCCGGTCTGACCGATAGCCTTCAGCGTCACCGGATCGTTCGGGCCGTACCAGCGGAAAGTTTGCTCGAGGTTGCTGAACATATAGATAGAAGACGGTTTATAAACGAACAGCCAATATAGGCAAATGACGCCGTTTTAGTGCCATCGGCAACAAATTGCTGCATTTTAACCACTAATTATGCCCGGCGTTCACGTTCGTGCGTCTTTCGGCCATTTCTGACCATTTATTACGCTGAAAGTTAGGTTTTTGTAGTTTACACTAAGCCCGAAATTTTGAGGAACTCAGCCTGTTTCGTGAACGAAAAGATGCAAATCGCTGCCTTGCAGCCACTTATAAATTCTAAGTTCCTGCAGGAAAAAAGCCGCTTGGCAAGCCCAAAAACCACTATTTGCCATTTTTGTACAATTTATTGCAA
>JAFDZL010000015.1 GCA_018266935.1 Bacteroidota bacterium
ACCGGGGCGGGATGTTGGTCGTATCAGGGGAGCAAGTAGGAAGGATTTCGGCCATTGACGAACTGGGACGTACAGCAAGGTTTGCACCCCTGACCCTAAGCAATAGTCGCAATACATTTTACCGGGACTACATCCGGCTTAGGGACAGCTACCTGGAATATAATCTAAACAACAGCGAAGCCCTGCGTGCTTCCATGCAGAACGAATACGATTTGTTTGCAGACCGGTATGGCCTGCTGAACCTGCCGGCTAACAAGCGGTTGATCGATGAAGACGGTCCGTTCGGTTTACAAATATTATCCTCACTCGAACGACGGGAGGGCGAACACTTTGTCCGGGCCGATATATTACAGGGAGCGCTCGAACACCACCAGGCCCATTTTACGACCGACGATCCGGTGGAGGCGCTTGCCCGCAGCCTCAACGATAAGGGCAGGGTGGATATCGGCTTTATAGAAGCGGCCACGGGCCTGTCCGACCGGGAAGTAATCGAGGCATTGTCGCATCATATACTGCTCAACCCGCAGAACAATAGCTGGGAGACCCGGGACCAATACCTCTCCGGTAATGTCGTCGCTAAACTACAGGTGGCAGAACAACGCGCCGCTGAAGAAACGGATAACCCGCACCTGCGGAACAGCCTGGAAGCGATCCGGAAGGTACAGCCCGAACCGATCCCTTTTGAACTGCTCGACTTCAACCTCGGTGAGCGGTGGATACCAGCCCATATTTACGACAGGTTTGCCACCGACCTGTTCGAACTCGACACCAGTGTAACGTACTTTCCCTCGCTGGACTCCTTCAAGGTATCGGCTGGCGGCACCAACGCCAAAGTGCAGCAGGAGTTTGCCGTGATACCTAAGTCCGGTCGCGGCACCTATGGGACGACCCTGCTGGAACATGCCCTTGAAAATACGGCGCCCTTCTATACCTATGAAGTGGAAGTGGGCGACAAGACCGTCCGGGTGCCGGACAATGAAGCCATTCAACTCGCCCATCAAAAAATTGAGCGCATACGCTCCAGGTTTGTGGAGTGGTTGTCGGAGCTTCCGGCTGTTGACAAGCAAGGCCTCGAGCGTTTGTATAATGATACCTTCAACTGCTATGTGCTGCGCGAATATGACGGCAGCCACCAGCTATTTCCCGGACTCGATAAAAAAGCGCTGGGCATTGAAGACCTCTACAGCTCCCAAAAGAACGGCGTCTGGCGCATCGTCCAGAACCGGGGTGCCTTGATCGACCACGAGGTCGGGCTGGGTAAGACACTGACCATGGTCGTTGCCGCTCATGAGATGAAGCGGCTGGGCATTATTCAGAAACCGATGATCCTGGCGTTGAAATCCAACATCCCCGACATCCGCAATACCTACCGCAAGGCCTATCCCCATGCACGGCTGCTGGCGCCCGGCGAAGATGATTTTACACCAGCCAGACGGCAACGCCTGTTCCATGAGATCAAAAATAACAACTGGGACTGTATCATCATCACGCACGATCAGTTCGCGAAGATCCAGCAGTCACCCGAAATACAAAAGCACATATTTGAAACCGAACTCGATAATACCGAGCGCGACCTGGCCACCATCCGGGAGATGGGTGGTGAGGTATCCCGGCGGATGCTGAAGGGGCTGGAGATCCGCAAGACCAACCTGGAGGGAAGGCTGAAAGAAGTTGCTGAAAAGCTGGATAACAAACGCGACGAGGACATTGACTTTATGCAGCTGGGCGTCGACCACCTGTTCGTGGACGAATCGCATAAATTCAAGAACCTGACCTTCACGACCCGGCACAACCGCGTAGCTGGTCTCGGCAATATCGAAGGCAGTCAGAAAGCGCTCAATATGCTGTTTGCGGTACGCACCCTCCAGCAAAAGTTTGACAGCGACCTGTGCGTGACCTTTTTATCCGGTACGCCCATCTCCAATTCGCTGACCGAAATGTACTTGATCTTCAAATACCTGCGGCCGAAGGAAATGGCCCGGCAGGGCATAGAGAATTTTGACGGCTGGGCGGCCGTATTCGCGCGGAAGACCACGGATTTCGAGTTCTCCGTTACCAATGAGATCATCGCCAAGGAACGCTTCCGTCATTTTATCAAAGTGCCTGAACTGGCGCTCTTTTACAATGAGATCACTGACTACAAAACGGCACGCCATATCCAGCTCGATAAGCCCGCGATCAACGAGCAACTGGTCAACATCAAACCTAACCCGGAACAGCAGGAGTTTATCAAAAAACTGATGGAGTTTGCTAAGACCGGCGATGGCACCCTCATCGGGCGGGGCCCGCTTTCCCAGGATGAAGACAAGGGACGGATGCTGATAGCGACCAACTACGCTAAAAAGATGGCGGCCGATATGCGGTTGATCTCTGAAAAGTACAGCGACCACCCGGATAATAAAGTAAATGTCTGTGCCCGCAGGGTTGCGGAACTCTATCATGCCAGCAGCCCCTTCAAAGGCACCCAGATCATTTTCTGTGATATCGGCACACCCAAGCCCGATGAGTTTAACCTGTATGATGCCCTGAAGGAAAAACTGGTGCGGGACTTGAATATCCCTGCCTACGAGATCGCATTTATCCATGACTTTAATGACAAGCGCCGCCCGGAACTATTCCGTAAAATGAACAATGGCGAGATACGTTGCCTGATCGGCAGCACCGATAAAGCAGGCACCGGGCTGAACGTCCAAAAGCGGATCGTCGCCATGCACCATATCGACGTGCCCTGGAAGCCTTCTGAACTGGAGCAGCGGAACGGACGGGGGGCCAGGCAGGGCAACTGGCTGGCAAAGACCCATTACAACAACCAGGTGTTCAACTTCATCTATGCGACCGAACAATCGCTCGATAACTACAAATTCAACCTGCTGAAGAATAAGCAAACCTTCATTGCGCAGATGAAGAACTGCGAACTCAATGTGCGCAGTATTGATGAGGGCGCGCTGGATGAAAAGAGCGGCATGAACTTTTCGGAATACATCGCCATTCTATCGGGAGATACATCGCTATTGGAAAAATCAAAGCTGGAAAAGAAGATTGCCGTGCTGGAAAGCCTGAAGAAAGCCCATTTCAAGGAGCTTGCGCGATCCCGGTATGAGCTGGAAGACAGGCAAAAGAGCCGCGAAGAAACGAAGCGACTGATCGGGCGGCTAACCGATGACCAGCAAGTCTATAAAAGCCATTTGCGTTACCAGCAGGATGGCTCAAAGGCCAATCCGGTACAGCTAACCGGTTGCAGCAGTAATGATCCGGAGGTCTTAGGTAAATACATCATAGGCCTGTACCATAACTGGAAGCCGGACCAAAACCCGCTGGTCGGCAAGCTCTATGGATTTGACCTGTATGTACGCCATCACAAGGAACTCGTGGAACAGGACAAGAAGCTGTTTGAGCATCACTACAACAGCTTTTATGCCGAGCGGCCGGAAAGTAGCATTAAGTACACCTACAACCAGGGCCATCCCAATGTCGATAATCCCAAACTGGCGGCCCGCCATTTTCTCAATGCCATCGACCGCGTGGATGGGCTGCTGGAGAGATACACCGCACAACTCAAAGACCTGGACCGGGAGGTCCCGATGCTGGAAAGCCTTGCCGCCAAACCATTTGAGCAGGAACACGCACTCTCGGAATTAAAGCTGGGCCTGGCGTCGATAGAACGGCAGATCAGCATCAACATACAGCAAAAACTAATGCAGCATGACGGCCTGTTTGCCGAAGACGCAGCAGCCGCTAAAGGGGAAACACCCCAAGCCACGGTCGTCGTGCTGGATCCAACCAGTACAGAAACAGAGAACCGCATAGTGCCCATCGTCAGGCAGGAATTGCCCGCCAAACGCCGGTCGATGCGGCTATAAAATTTTAGCGATATGTCAAACAGTGTATATAGTATCAACAAAGGGATCAACAAGAGCATTGAGTTCAAGGGCCTGAAAGCCCAGTATATCTGGTACCTGGGTGGGGCATTGCTCGCGCTACTCATACTCTTTGCGATCCTCTACATCATCGGTGTTAGCCCTATACTATGTGTGGTGATTGTGCTGGCGTCCGGCACGGCGGTGTTTGTCCAGGTCTACCGCATGAGCGCCAGGTACGGAGAATATGGGCTGATGAAAGAAATGGCGGCAAGACGGGTACCGAAAGTCGTGCATTGCCGAGGCAGAAAAATATTTAGAAAACCGGTAAGTGAGAAAGGAAACAGCTATGAGCACAGAAGCAATTAAGCAATCGATAACCGCCGATATACTGCTGGATGGCATCCCGTATCATATCGACCATCTGCAGCGGCTATTGCGCCAGTTTGACAACCGGCGACAGGTAATCCCCTTCGCTGAGTTGGTAGATGAGGGGAGCTACCTGGTGTTGGAACGCGACCGTGTGGCGCCCGAAATAACGACGAGGCCGACAGCGCAGGAACCGATTATCATCCCCGCGGAACTGCTCGAATCCAGGGACCGGCTACAGCTGCACCGTACCCGGGAGTTCAACCTTTCGTGCCAAAATTATAACTGGGGTATTTATGTAGTCGATGAGCCTTTGGCGCTCCGGCTGGCAGGTGCGCTGCCCCATATTGAGATCGGCGGGACCGACTTTACGGTAGACTGGCGGCTGCGGGAACTGAGGGAGACGGCCGAGCCGTGGAAGACATTGCGCTTTACGGATATGTATGAGACCGGGAATGTTTTTGTTGGCTTTTATCACCTCCAAACGCACCAATTGTACCTGCCGCCCGCCGACATTACCGAACTGCCGGAGCATGTGGTGCTCGCAGAAACAGGCAATGACCTGGCGCTTGACCCGGTGGCCGTAGCAAGGGAACACCACCTCCACCTGGCAATGGTACTACTGGAATACCCTTACAGCTCAAGGTCGACAGCCACCCTCAAACCCTTATCCGAATCGGCACTGCCGGAAATGATCGGGCACAATAAGAAAATGAAACAGCAGCACCAACAGGCACCCACCACCAGGCGCCGGGGCCGCAAACTTTAAAAAACGGACCAAATGGAACGCAACCTAACAGACATACTACCGATCCTGTGCGTGGAGCATGATTGTGTCGTCTCCAAGCAGGGAGATATTACGATCGCTTACAAGGCCACATTGCCGGAGCTATTCACCTTGTCGGACAAGGAATACGAAGCCTTTCACCAGGCTTGGATCAAGGCGGTCAAACTCCTGCCCGTGCACAGCATCCTGCACAAGCAGGATTGGTTTATAACCAGGAGTTACCAGCCGGATTTTACCGGGACCGACCTCAGCTTTCTGTCGCGCAGCAGTGAGCGTTTTTTCCATGAGCGCCCGTTCCTGGAACACGACTGTTACCTGTTCCTGACCAAAAAGCCTGCGGGCAGAAAGGCCGTCAATTCATTGCTGTCGAATTTGCTGCGGCGGTCTGTCGTTCCGGAGGGCACGCTCAATGAACGCATGGTCCAGGATTTTCTGGATGCTGCCGGCCAGTTCCGGCGCGTGCTGGAAGATAGCGGCTTTATCAGTCTCGAACGATTGACCGAGGATGACTACTACAGCGATGACCGGCGGGCAGGCCTGCTGGAGCGTTACTGCACCCTGGGTGTCGCCGGTGAACGGCCGTTTGTCCGTGATATGGAATTCGGTAATGGTCTCCGGATCGGTGATCAGTACGCGCAATTATACACCCTGGCCGATGCTGCTGACCTGCCCGGTCTGTGCGGCCCGCGGATCAACTATGATAAGTATGGCACCGACAAGACCCGCTTCAGCATCGGGTTCGCGGCAGCATTGGGGCAACTGCTCCCATGTGACCATATGTACAACCAGTACCTGTTCATCGAGGATGCGCAAAAGACCCTGCAGCAACTGGAAAGCAAACGCCTGCGCCTGCAATCACTGGCCAACTACTCCCGCGAAAACGCCATTGCCCGCGATGCCACCAACGAATTTTTGAACGAAGCCATCAGCCGGCAGCGGCTCCCGGTCAAGGCCCACTTTAACGTCATGGTCTGGACTGATGACCTGGCACGGCTCAAGGATATAAAGAATTTAGTGTCATCCGGCCTGGCACAACTGGACTCCACCGCCAAACAGGAGCTGGTCGGCGCTCCGCAGATCTATTGGGCCGGCATACCCGGCAATGAAGCGGACTTCCCGGTCAATGACACCTTCGACACCTTCGTGGAACAGGCGGTGTGTTTCCTCAGCCAGGAAACCGGCTATCGTACCTCTGTCAGCCCCATCGGTATCCGCCTGGGCGACCGGCTGACCGGCAAGCCCGTTAGCGTGGACCTCAGTGATGAGCCGATGAAAAAAGGCATCATCACCAACCGCAACAAATTCATACTCGGTCCTTCCGGCAGCGGCAAATCGTTCTTCACCAACCACATGGTACGCAGCTACTATGAGCAGGGCACCCATATCGTGCTGGTGGACGTTGGCCACAGTTACAAAGGCCTGTGCGACCTGGTAAAAGGCTACTACTTCACCTATAGTGAGCAGAACCCGATCCGGTTTAACCCCTTCTTCATCGGTGCCCACGATGTGCTGGACACGGAGAAAAAAGAAAGCATCAAGACCTTGCTGCTGTCCCTATGGAAAAAAGATGATGAGCTGTTCGGCCGGTCAGAGTATGTCGCCTTATCCAATGCGCTACAGGGATACTACGATAAGCTGGCAAAAGACAGCAGCCTCTTTCCCTGCTTTGCCACCTTATACGAGTACCTGCAACTGGATTTTGTGGAAAAGCTGAAACATGACCGGGTGAAAGAGAAGGACTTTGACATGGACAATTTCCTGTATGTACTGAAGCCATACTATAAAGGCGGGGAGTTCGACTACCTGTTGAACGCGAGGGATAACCTGGACCTGCTGCATGAGCGCTTTATCGTCTTTGAGCTCGATAATATAAAAGACCACCCGATACTATTCCCGGCGGTGACCATCATCATCATGGAAGTGTTCATATCGAAAATGCGCAAGCTGAAAGGCATCCGTAAGATGATCCTCATCGAGGAAGCGTGGAAAGCTATCGCCAAAGAAGGTATGGCGGAATACATCAAGTACCTGTTTAAAACCGTCCGCAAGTTTTTCGGCGAGGCCATTGTCGTCACCCAGGAAGTGGATGACATTATCAGTTCCCCGGTCGTAAAGCAAGCCATTATTAATAACTCGGATTGTAAGATACTGCTGGACCAAAGCAAGTACCAGAACAAGTTCGACCAGGTGCAGGAACTGCTGGGGCTTACCGACAAAGAAAAAGCCCAGGTATTATCCATCAATAAGGCTAATGATCCGGACAGGATGTACAAGGAAGTGTTCATTTCACTAGGCACCAGCCACAGCAAGGTATATGCGACCGAAGTGAGCCTGGAGGAATACCTCACCTATACCACCGAAGAATCAGAAAAGGTCAAAGTGCAGCAATACGCACAGCGATATAACGGAGATATGAAAAAAGGAATAACAGCCCTGGCTGAAGCAATGAGGCAGGGAAAAAACAAGGAGGGTTTATGAAACGAAAATTATGGGTGGCCGGCCTGTGTGTATGCGGCCTGTGTTGTTTGAGCGCGACTAATGCATCTGCCCAGGTCCCGGTACTCAGCCTGATCACCGGCGCCGTCAAAAAAGTCATTACGGCGATCGACCTGAAAGTCCAGCAGTTGCAGAACCGGACATTGCAACTGCAGAATGCGGAGAAAGCGCTGGAAAATAAAATGGCGCTGACGAACCTGAACGACATCTCGGGCTGGCTGGACAAGGAAAAACAACTCTATGCCGGTTATTACCAGGAGCTGCAAACCGTCAGGGGCGTCATTGCCGGCTATGAGCTAGTGAAAAACGTGATCCGGCAGCAGCAGCAGTTAGTAGCGGAATACCGGCAGAGTTACCGGCTCTTCCGGGAGGACAGGCATTTTTCAGCAAGCGAGCTGCAATACATGGGCAATGTGTACAATGGCATACTACAGCAAAGCGCCGAAAACCTGGGTGAAGTATTGATGGCCGTCAGCAATAGGACCACCCAAATGAGCGATGGCGAACGGCTGCAGCTTATCCATAAGGCAGCCATGCGGATGCAGCGCAACCTCGATGACCTGCGCCAGTTCAACTTCAACGCGCAACAGCTCAGCCTAAGCCGGGCCAATGACCAGCGAGAGCGCGACCATTTAAAGAGCATGTACGGTTTATAACGAACAAGAATTATGAAGACCATCACATTTATCCTGCTGATCCTGTTGTCCGGTCATTGTGTTTATGGGCAGGGCGTATTGGGATTTTTCGACCAACAGGGCACAAAGAAAAAGCGCATGGCGGAACAGATCGCACTGCTGGAAATGTACCTGGGTGAAGTAAAAAAAGGGTACTCGGTAGTGGAGCATGGCATCAACAACATGCACGACCTGAAGAATGGCACTTTCAGCCTGCATACCGCCTATATCAATTCATTGAGCGCCGTTAGTCCTGCTGTTGCATCTTATCCTGCGATCAGGCAGATCACCGGCATGGCCAATGATATCCGTACCTGCTTTACCACGGAGATTAAGTACCAGCAACAGGCAGAGGTGCTCACCGGGCCGGAAATGTACTATCTCAATAATGTGTATCAGCACCTCTTGAGTGAGCTCAACAAGGACCTGGCGCAATTGTCTGATGTGCTGACCCCTGGCAAGCTGCAACTTAAAGATGAAGAGCGGTTGTCGCAGATCGACCAAATAAACATGCGTGTCAAAGACAAGTATGCCTTCAGCCGAACCTTTACCGCCCATATGCGTGCGCTGGCGGCCAGTCGTATCGACGAACAACAAGCAACAAAAATTTTGAAACGGTTATATCAAATCAACTAATATGAAACGCATCATTATACTAACTGCCTTACTGCTGTTCGGCGCAGCCGTCCAGGAAGCAAGGGCACAATCCATAGCCGACCTGGTGCAGGAACTGGCATTAGACTACCAGAAGCTGGCAAGTATGAAAAGCACATTCAAACAGATGGAGCAGGGGTATCGGCTGGTCAGTACCGGGTATCATTCCGTCAAGCATGTTGCGCAGGGCAACTTCAACCTGCACGAGGCCTTCCTGGACGGGTTGCTACTGGTCAGTCCGACCGTACGCAAATATCCCCGCATCCATGATATCATCCATGATCAATCGGAACTCGTTCGGGAATATCACTCCGCCTATAGCGGGTTCCGGAGCAAAAAGGGGTTCAGTGCAGCTGATGTGGACTATATGACCGGTGTGTATAATAACCTGGTAACAGCCAGCCTGCGCAACCTGGACGAACTGACCCTTGTGATTACGGACAATAAGCTGCGCATGAGCGATAATGAACGCCTGAGCGCCATCGACCGGATCTATGCCTCCGGACATGATCAGCTCACCTTTCTGCGTGACTTCAACAGCCATATGGCGACGCTGGCAGCGATGAAAGCCGCCAACAATAACGACAGGAAAACACTGAAGCAGACCTACGGACTAAAATAAAAAAAGACATATGAAACATGTAAGAAAGGTCGCTTTAATAGCGATCCTGGCCACTCTTTTGCCGACAATATCCTTCGCACAGGGCGTTGCATCAGACCTCCACAGCCTGCAGGGGGTGTTGAACAACCTCTATGACCAGATGATCCCGTTGTGCAGCCGCATCATAGACGTCGGCAGGGGCATCGCCGGGTTTGGCGCCATGTGGTATATAGCCGCTAAGGTATGGCGGCATATCGCAGCCGCCGAACCGATTGATGTTTACCCGTTGCTGCGTCCCTTTGCTATTGGCTTTTGTATCCTGGTATTCCCCATGGTGCTGAAGGTGATCAATGGCGTATTGAGCCCGACCGTATCAGCCACCGAAGCAATGGTACATGATTCCAATACCGCGATCTACAATATGCTCGACCAGGCGCAACAGCAGCAAGCCGAACAGGCAGAGGCGCCCGTGGACATCAACAGCGATCCGTCGAAGTGGTACCAATATACCCACCCGGACTCACCGACCGGCCCGGCGGTCACTACGCCGAACCCTGCCGTACAATTCTCCGGCTGGGGGTTTAAGAACATGGTGCGGGAATGGATCGCTGAATTCCTGAACGTCTGTTTTGAAGCGGCGGCGCTCTGTGTTGATACGATCCGCACCTTCAAGCTCATCGTGCTCGCCATATTAGGGCCGCTGTGCTTTGGGCTGAGCGTCTTTGACGGCTACCAGCACACGCTGAAACAGTGGCTGGCGCGGTATATCAATGTGTTCATGTGGCTGCCGGTTGCCAATATCTTCGGGGCGATCATCAGCCGCATCCAGGAAAACATGATCCGGCTGGAACAATCAGGCGGCGCGGCCGATCCATTCTTCCGCTCCACGAATACCGCCTACCTGGTATTCATGCTCATCGGCATTGTCGGGTATTTCACCGTGCCCTCCATTTGCAATTATATCATCAATGTCGGCGGTCATGCGCTACTCAACAAGACCAGCACCGTGGCATCCAGCGTGGTCGCCTTTGGTGCGGGCAGGATCAGCCAGGGATTAGCCGACGCCACGAAACTGATGGCCGGCGGCGGGGGCGGCAGTTCGTCCGGCAATGCCGGTGGTTCATCGTCCGGGCAGGCAGCCGGCAGCGGAAATAGTTCATCGTATTCACAGGACAAACTTTCCGGGACGGCATGACCGAACCGGCAACCAGTCAATTACCCACTAACAAAACGCATATGTTCCAGAAACCAAAAAATATCGATACCGCCTTCAGGCAATTCAGGCTGTTTTGTTTTGCCTATACCATCGCCCTAACACTTGGATTCGGCTACCTGGCCTATAAATGTTTTGCCCAGGTGCGGTTGCATGAGCAGCGATTGTACGTCCTGGCTAATGGCAAAGCAATCGAGGCCCTGGCATCAGACAGAAAGGAGAATATACCCGTGGAAGCCCGCGACCATATTGCTACTTTCCATCACTTCTTTTTTACCCTCGACCCCGATGACAAGCTCATCCAGTCCAATATCACCCGGGCACTCTACCTCGCAGACAACTCCGCCGAAAAGGTGTATGAAAACCTGAAAGAGCAGGGATACTATGCCAACATAGTCTCCGGCAATATCAGCCAGCAGGTCACGGTCGATAGCATCGCCTTTGACATGGGCGCTTATCCCTATCATTTCCATTTCTACGGCAAGGAAAAACTGGTACGGGCGACCTCGATCGTAACACGGAACCTGATCACTGAGGGATACCTGCGCAATACCGAGCGCAGTGACAATGATCCGCATGGGTTCCTGATCGAGCGCTGGAGCATAGTGGACAACAGTGATATCAGCAGCCAGAACAGGCAGCAAGGGCAATAAACACCACGACATGGATAACATCAAATACAGCGGGAATAGGATGGTAAGGCAGCGGTGGCTGGTAGGATGCTGCCTTGCATTTGCGGAACTCAGCCTTTGGCTGGTTATCCGGGGATGTATGCCTGCTCATGGTCCGCCGCTCATCCCAGGTTTGCGGCATGTATCCATGCCGTATTCGCCAGACAGCATCAACAGAAGACTCACATTAAACAGATAATCATGGAACAAAAAAAGACAATCAATCAGGCGCAGCGGAGGTTCTATTTAGTCCTGCCGCTGATCGCCATTCCCTTCATCACCCTGCTGTTCTGGGCATTAGGGGGCGGGACATCCGCAGTGGCCAAAACGGGCAAAGAACACACGGGCATCAACCTACAGTTGCCCAAAGCCCACCTGCAGGATAACCCGCAGGCCGACAAGCTTAGTTTTTATGAGCAGGCACAGAAGGACTCAATGAAAGAGCAGGATGCCGAAAAGGATGATCCCTATTTTAAAAAGACAGGTGACGCTGCCTCAACGGATAAAGGAGCGGAAAGAACTGATCTGTTTTCCTCCGGTGTCAACTATTCGGGAACGGGCAACCGGGCCACCAACGGCCTGGCTGATAATGAGCAGGCGATCAACCTTCGGCTGGAAGCCCTGAAAAGACAGGTCAGCCAGCCACCTGAAAAGATGCCGTCGGAAACACCGGCAACGGCGGACGCCACACAGCAACAACTGGCTGCATTGCAGACCAAGCTCAGCCAGCAATCGGCGGATGACCCGGAGATGAAGCAGATCAACAGCACATTGGATAAGCTCATGGCGCTGGAGCATCCCGAACTTGCGCAGCAACAGTTACAAGAACAATCTGAAAAATCCCGTGGCACCGTCTTCCCCGTCAGCAGTTCAACCGATCAGGCTGATAATACTTTCTTTGGGGCACCCGACACTGCAGCGAAGCGCCACGGCCTGCCAACCGCAAATGGTTTCTATGGCCTGGATACCAGTAGTCACGAAGACGCAGGAAATGGGATCGCTGCAATGGTACATGGAACACAGACCTTGACCAATGGTGCCACGATCAAACTGCGTCTATTGCAGGATGTGTTCATCAATGGTATCCTCGTGCATAAGGATAATTTCATCTATGGCACCTGTTCGCTGGAGGCAGACCGGCTTAATATCGAGATCAAGGACATACGGGTGGGGCATTCCGTATATCCCGTATCCCTGAAAGCATTTGACCTGGATGGATTGCCAGGCATCCACGTACCCGGCGCCATCACGCGTGATGCGGCGAAAGACGGCGCGGACCAGGCGATACAAAGCCTTGACTTCTACTCAATGTCCCCCAGTGTTGGCGCACAGGCTGCCAGCGCGGGCGTGCAGGCGGTCAAAGGGCTGTTCAGCCGCAAGGTGCGGCTCATCAAGGTCACCGTTAAATCCGGCTATTCCGTGCTGCTGGCCAATGCAAATCAGTTCAATCAGTAAACTTTTAAAAACCATACAATGAAAAAGATCATCATCCTTCTTATTGGCAGCCTGACGGCCATGTGTCTGCAAGTACAGGCGCAGCAGGCAAAAGATTTCCAGGAGTCGGCAATAGTCACGCCGTATCGCATCCGTATCAGCAACCTGAAAACGACTATGCTTTTATTCCCCTCGGCCATAAAGAGTGTAGACCGCGGCAGCCGGGACATACTCGCGGAGCGCGTCGCCGAATCCGAGAACGCACTTAAGCTCAAAGCCGGCAGGCCGGATATGAACGAAAGCGATCTGAGCGTGATCACGGCAGATGGCCGCCTGTTCAGCTTTATCGTATCCTATTCGGCACTGTTGCCCTACCAGGCAATTGATCTCCGGCAAGAAGAACTGGCCGAAAAAGCACAGGTACAGTTCAAAAGCCAGCAGTTGAATTTGCCGGTCATCCGGCAGACCGCAGCCAGCATTTTGGGACAAAAGGATTTTCTCCATGTGCACACAAACAGTCAGCATATGCGGCTACGCGTGCAGGCGATCTATCAATCCGCGGGAATGCTGTATTTCAAGCTATCGCTGATCAACAGATCCAACCTGCCTTATGGGATAGACTTCTGCCGCTTTTATTCGATAGACAACAAGAAGGTGAAGCGCACGGCAGAACAGGAAAGCGATAAACGGCCTGTTTATTCGACACTGGATACATCAACAACCATCAGCGGCAAACAAAGGATGCAACTGATCTATGTCGTGCCCCAGTTTACGATCAGCGACGGTAAACACCTGGTCATTGAAATATATGAGCGGGGCGGCGACCGGAAACTCTCGCTTGCGATGAGCGGAAAGGAAATATTAAAGGCAAGGCCTGTTAACGGCCCTGTTGCCGAATAATCCATTACTAACATTTTAAAACAGACAATTATGAATCAGGAGAATTTTAATTACCTGAAAGACCAGGTAAAGTATGCCGGTTTCGGGGATGGCCTGGAAAGCCAGTTAAAAGAGAAGATAGAAGCACAGCAGCCGTCTTTTCAATTGCCATACAACCATGAATTCGGGAAAGACCAGGTGCAGGCTTCCCTAAACTTCAGGAAGTCCGAAAGTGCAGACCGCTATTTTTTCAATAGCTACGAGATCACCATTAAGCCCCATAAGGAAGAGGAATCGATAGCACAGACGTTCTACATCGGCAAGGCGAACAACTACACCCTCAAAGAGGCGTACAACCTGATGGCCGGGCGCGCTGTGTACAAAGAGCTGGAGAAGCTCGATAAAGTTGGTGAGGGGACTGCTGCCAGATTTGAGCCTAATGGTGAAAAATACAAGGCATGGGTCCAGCTCGACTTCAAAAATACGGACGACAGGGGCAATTATAAGCTTAAGTCCTACCATGAGAACTATGGTTTCAATTTGCAGGACGCGTTACAGAAATTGCCGATCCAGCAACTGAACAATGACAAGGACAGGGAAGAACTGATCCGGTCTTTGGAAAAAGGGAACCGGCAATTTGTAACGTTCACCAGGGAAGATGGCGGTACCGAAAATCGTTATGTTCAGGCAAATCCGCAATACAAAAGCATTACGGTTTTTGATGCCAACCTAAAAAGGGTCCGTCTGGACTTACCTGAAGCTGAAACCAGTCAGAACAACGGGCAATCAGCTAAACAGGAACAAAAAAAAGCTGAAAGCCAGGCTGCCTCTGAAAAAAAAAGTAAACGCAGCAAGGTGAAGCTCTGATTAAGCCGGGAGCTGATGCGACAGTCAGCTCTCTGCCCTTTTATAGTGAATAATAATTGTGATTGACGGATAAAATGGTAGGTAGTGGATGGGTTGGTTTTATTAACGGAGTTTTTGCAGGCTATTCAGTCGGATGTCAGAATTGGCGCGAACCATATCAGTGTGTATGCGGCGCTTGTCCAGATAGGCTTTGAGCAGGGCAGCTATACACCTGTGCTGACGGCCCGCCACGAATTAATGGTCAAATCTAAAATATTGGGCAAGGCGACTTACCATAAATATGTTGGCGACCTCAATGACTTCGGATACATCCGCTACATACCTTCCTTCAATCACAGAAAGAAAAGCAAATTTTTTTTGAACGGTGTATAAGTCTTGTGCATGGAAGATCAGTTTGTAACGAAAGAAGACTTGCAAATTTTTAGAATGCAACTCCTGGATGATATCAAGCGGGCGCTTACCGGGAATGGCCAAAAGCAGGAAGTTGTTGAATGGCTTAAAAGTAATGAAGTCCGGAAATTCCTGAAATCATCAGCTAGCACACTACAAAATCTGCGAATTAGCGGGAAGTTGAATCCGGTTAAAATTGCCGGTACCTGGTACTATCGCAGGTCTGAGATTATATCGCTGTTCGAGCAAAATAATCCAGGTGGTGTCAGACAGTGAAATATTGAAAACGTTTCTCTGCGTTTTATGTAACGATGAGCGGATTACAGTTTGGCATCTGGCGACAATTGTTGGAATCACGCAGTTGGCGGATCACGGACTGCAAAGTCCGATCTATATCGCAAGACGACAGGTGATGCAGCTATCAAGGATCGGTAGTATCGGGACGTATCACAAGTGTATGAAGCAATTACAGGTTTTCGGCTATCTCGATTACCGGCCATCCTACCATCCGGGTATTCGAACGGAGGTACAACTTAAGATTCGGATTCAATAAAAAAATCCAGCCCCGGGTGAGGCTGGATTTTTTATTAGCCGGCAATCAGCTTTCGTTTCAGGTTCGCCATATCTTCACTTATTTTACTATCGACAATCTTTGCATAAATCATTGTCTGCGCCAATGATTTATGACCCAGCATCTTTGATACAGTTTCAAAAGGAACTCCATTGCATAGCGTAACCGTTGTGGCGAATGTATGTCGTGCAATATGAAAAGTCAATTCCTTATTGATCCCTGCAATATCAGCGATTTCCTTTAGGTAGGCATTCATCTTTTGATTGGATGGGACTGGAAGAACAAAACCTTCCAGGCTGCATTTAGGATGCTCACTGTATTTATTTACTATCTCCAGTGCCTGGGGCAATAATGGAAGCCGGGTTACCGATTCGGTTTTTTGTCGATTGGTATATATCCATAATTCTTTATCAATACCCTTGATTATTTGGGAACGCTTGAGGTTTCTTACATCGACATATGCCAACCCGGTGTAGCAGCTGAATAAAAACATATCCCGAACTTGTTCCAGACGTTTGACCGCAAAACTTTTTGTAGCAATTGCGTCAAGCTCATCTTGTGTTAGCGGAATGCGTTCAACATCCTTTCTTGCCAGTTTGAAGCCCGTAAACGGGTCTCTTTCGAGCCATCCCTTGCGGACACATTCCAAAACAATTTTCTTGAAATTACCAAGGTATTTTACAGTGACATTATGACCACAGTTTTTTATAGTCTTGAGCCAAAATGAAAAATCCGTTATAAACTCGTAGTTCAAATCGCGAATGTTCAAATCGTCCACGTTATATTTCCATTCTATGAATGCCTTTGTATGGTCGTAAACTGTATTATACTTCTGAATGGTCGCCGGCGCATATTCCTTATTCAATAATGCTTTCATGTGTTCGTTATGCTGCCGGAATGTTGCAAGGACGTAATGTTTGGTTTCATCTTTTCCTGTAATGGCATTTTTTAGTGTGTCAGCCGTTATGGGCTTTTGATCCTGGATTAGTTTGCTTTTTGCAGCAAATACCTGAACCCGAAGGACGTCAAGATAGGCTGATAGTTTTGCGGCATCTTCCTTAGTGCCTTTTGGTCTGCCAGCCGCCTGGTCCCATCTCGATAGAGGCCATGTGCGTTTGGTTGAGATTTCTCTCGAAATTCCGTCGACTGTCAATCGCAGGTAGACGTACCTTTCATCACCTTGCGTTTTGGGTTGTTTTAAAAAGAAAAACATCCCGAAGCTTTTTTCTAACATAACAAATCTTTTAAAGGTTAAACAAAATTCGAAATGCAGCTTCTTGCAATCAAGATGTATATGCGATAGACATGTTCACAGTCAGCATGTTACGTGATTTAGGTCGCGTCTTTTTTTTAAAAAAAAGACGCCACGAATGACGCTGGTAAATTTGGGGTATTTTTGAAAATTTTGGTTATGGCCAAAAACAAAGAAGCCCGCAAATAGTGCATTTGCAGGCTTCTTTTAGTGTTTTAAAGTACTTTCTGTGGTTCCGTAGGGACTCGAACCTTATTTGATTCGGCGCTCCCAGCGCGGTTTTCACTTATTCTTCTCACAAGTACGCCACGAATGACGCGACTTGATCGATTTTTGTACTTGGCGGAATGGACGGGACTCGAACCCGCGACCCCATGCGTGACAGGCATGTATTCTAACCAGCTGAACTACCACTCCGTTGGGGCTGCAAATATAGCCACCTGTTTTTTATTCCACAAGGATTTTTTAAAAGTTAATTTAACGCTTTGGTAACGAGCAATTTACCTGTGCGAAACGATCAGCAGGTCGAGGTCCTTGCTTGGGATATTGAACCGGTCGCTGATGTGTTTATTGGTTAGATGACCCTCATAAATGTAAACAGCGTTGCGTACGCCGGCCTTTTGCCAGATCACGTTTTTCAGTCCGCCGTGTTCGCCGATGTCCAGCAAAATGGGGGTAAAGATATTGGTGAGCGCATAGGTTGCGGTACGCGCTACGCGAGAGGCAATATTCGGCACGCAATAGTGTATCACATCATACTTTCTGAAAACTGGGTGCGTATGGTTGGTTACCTCCGACGTTTCGAAGCAACCGCCCTGGTCTATGCTCACGTCTATGACCACGGCATTGGGTTTCATACGGCTCACTGTAGCTTCTGATACCAGGCAGGGACTGCGCCCGTCTTCGGCCCGCATAGCCCCGATGGCCACGTCGCAGGTGGTGATAGCTTTTTCGAGCACGATAGGTTGCACTACCGAGGTAAATACCCGTGCGCCGATATTATTCTGGAGGCGGCGTAACTTATAAATGGACGGATCAAAAACTTTCACCTCCGCTCCCAACGCAATCGCTGTTCGGGCGGCATATTCACCTACAGTTCCCGCGCCCAGGATCACGATCTCGGTTGGCGGAACGCCGGTGATCCCGCCCAGCATAAGGCCTTTACCATCGAAAATATTGCTCAGGTATTCGGCAGCGATCAGGATGGATGTCGCTCCCACGATCTCGCTCATCGCCCGCACCACCGCCAGCGAACCGCCTTCATCGCGCAGGTGCTCGAAGGATAACGCCGTGATCTTTTTCTGGATCAGCGCATGCATGTATTCAGCTTTGATGGTGGCTATCTGTAATGTGGAGATCAGTATCTGGTGCGGTTTCATCAGGTCGATCTCCTGCATCGTGGGCGGGGCGATCTTGATGATGATATTGGCTTCATAAACGGCTTTGGGCTCATAGACGATCTTCGCGCCCTGGTCGCTATAGTCCTTATCGGAGAAATTGGCTGCCTGACCAGCATTGCTTTCCAGTATCACATCGTGACCGTTGTTGATCAGCAGCGCGACGGAAAGCGGGGTTAAGGCCACCCGGTTTTCCTGGAACGAGGTCTCTTTGGGTATCCCGATATAAAGTTTGTTTTTCCTGGTTTTCACCTCCAGCATCGACTCCTGGGGCTGCATCATGGCCTGCTTGGCTACGTCAGAAAAGCCACTGTATAATTCTGAACCCATATGTACCTATTTGCGGATGATGAAGATAGACAAAATTTGGCGGATGTTAAACTCAAATCTTCGTAAAAGTTAATTTTCGTTCCGTATCGCTTAATACCTGTATATCAATACGAATATAATGCTCAGGCAGCAGGTCGGGTATTTTCTCCGGCCACTCGATAAAGCAATAACTGCCCGAATAAAAGTATTCTTCATAGCCCATATCCAACGCTTCGTCTTGTTTTTTCAATCTGTAGAAGTCAAAATGATAGAGCTTACCGCCCGTTCCGTTGTATTCGTTCACGATGGAAAACGTCGGGCTGGTCACGGGTTCATGCACGCCAAGCGCTCCGCATAGCGACTGGATAAAGGTGGTTTTCCCGGCGCCCATATCGCCGTAAAAAAGGAATATCTTTTCATCGCCGGCGAAGGCGACGAGTTTTTCAGCGGCTTGCTTGAGTTCCGAAAGGCTATTAACCGGCACATCCATGCGCCAAAGTTAAAATATTACCCGATTTACTTCGGTCCGTAATTGATGATCGGTATGATCATCTCCTCAAGCGATATCCCGCCGTGCTGGAATGTCTCGTTATAAAAATTGACGAAGTGGTTATAGTTGTTTGGGTAAACGAAATAGTTATCGCTCTTGGCGAACACAAAACTTGAGCTCACGTGCAGCCTCGGCAGCATGATATCATGCGGGTTTTTCACATGGAACACATCCTTGGCCACAAAATTCAGGTTCTTGCCTTGTTTGTATCGCAGGTTGGTATTGGTGTTCCTGTCACCTATGATCTTGCTTGGGTTCTTTACGCAGATGGTGCCGTGGTCGGTGGTCAGCACCACGCGGGCCTGTTTTTGGGCAAGGAATTTCAGCATATCATATAACGGTGAATGCTCAAACCACGACAGCGTAAGCGAACGATAAGCCGCATCGTCGCTGGCCAGTTCGCGGATCATCTGCATATCTGTTCGGGCATGTGATAGCATATCTACAAAGTTGTAGATCACCACGTTCAGATCGTTCCCCATCAGGTTGTTGATGGAATCGTTCAATGCCCGGCCCTCATCGATATTGAGTATCTTATGGTAGGAGAACTTGATATCCTTCCGTAGCACGCGTTTGATCTGGTCGGCCAAAAATTGTTCCTCGAACAGGTTCTTACCGCCTTCGTCCTCGTCGTTCTGCCACATGCCCGGGAAACGTTTTTCCATATCCAGCGGCATCAGGCCCGAAAAGATCGAATTTCTGGCGTATTGTGTAGCCGTGGGCAGAATACTGTAATAGGTGTCTTCTTCCTCCAACCTGAAATAGTCAGATATCAGCGGGTTGATGATCTTGAACTGGTCGTACCGCAGATTATCGATCAGGATAAAGAAAACCGGCCCCTTACCGTCAAGCTTAGGGAATACTTTCTTTTTGAACAGCTGCGGCGACGTTACCGGCCCCGAATCGGGGTTCTGCACCCAGTTGGTATAGTTTTTCTCGATGAATTTGCTGAACTGCACATTCGCTTCCGCCTTTTGCAAGGTCAGTATCTCATGCATGCCCTCGTCTTCCAGCTTTTCCAGCTCCAGCTCCCAATAGATCAGCTTTTTATACACATCCACCCACTCCTGGTAGGTCAGCCTGTCATTCAGCGTCATACCCAGCGTGCGGAAATCCTGCTGGTAGGCCATGGTGGTTTTTTGGGTCACCAGGCGCTTATTGTCTGTCAGTTTTTTGATGGTAAGCAATATCTGTTTTGGATTTACCGGCTTGATCAGGTAATCGTCGATCTTTGAGCCGATGGCATCCTCCATCAGGTATTCCTCTTCGTTCTTGGTGATCAATACGATCGGAACATCGTTGTTGATGCTCTTGATCTCGGAAAGTGTTTCCAGGCCCGTGAGTCCCGGCATATTTTCGTCGAGAAATATCAGGTCGAAATAATTATTCTTGAAGGCGTCAACGGCATCATTGCCGTTGGTCACCGTTTTTACGTTATATCCCTTTTCGTTCAAAAAAAGCACATGCGGCTTTAATAAATCAATCTCATCATCAGCCCACAAAATCGTAGTATCCTGCATAGTTTCACTTTTTACACAAAGATAACCTCTAAACCAGGCTTTTGTTACCCGACACCTGGGGAATTAACAAAAATTAACAATTAAGAACGTATATTTTACGTGGATTTTACATTTTTGCAAAGCGCTTTACCTTGAAGAAAAACAAGATCATAAACGACCCGGTTTACGGATTTATCAGCATCCCTTCGGGACTGGTTTTTGAACTGATTGAACATCCCTGGTTTCAGCGGCTGCGGTATATCAAGCAGTTAGGGATGACGCACCTTGTGTATCCGGGCGCGCTGCATACCCGTTTTCATCACGCCCTTGGCGCTATGCACCTGATGTGCATGGCCATCGAAACGTTACGCAATAAGGGTCATGATATAAGCGACGAGCAGGAAGAAGCGGTTATTATCGCGATCCTGCTGCATGACATTGGTCACGGGCCATTCTCACACGCGCTCGAGCGGACCATCGTCGAAGGCATCTCGCACGAAGATATTTCCACGCTGATGATGAGCCGGCTGAACGATCAGTTCGGCAACCGGCTGGCGATGGCGATCGAAATATTCAATGGCACTTATCACCGTAAATTCCTGCATGAACTGGTATCCGGCCAACTGGATATGGA
>JAFDZL010000160.1 GCA_018266935.1 Bacteroidota bacterium
AACCCCAACTTTCTTCCGGCCCTGAGCCAGGAAATTTGCGGCAGGGATAAATGTTCGGACCAGGTTATTGTGGCTATAGATGTGCTCGACGAAGTGATCAAATATTCGGGCTGGATGGAAAGCTCGCCCATCAAATTGATGGATTACGTTGATAAATGCCTGCAATTAGGCTTTTTCCGTTTCCTGTGTACCGATATCAAAAAGGATGGCAAACTTGGCGGGGCGGGCATCGACCTGTATAAAAAGTTGCTTGATCATTCGCCGTTCATCAAGCTTATCGCATCGGGCGGTATTAGCTCGATGAAAGATATTGTTCAGCTCAGCAAGATCAAGGTGGAATCCTGCGTGGTTGGCAAGGCCATTTACGAAGGGCATGTTTCCATAGAAGAAATTCAAAACTGGAATTTAAAATCTTTAATTTCTATATAGTTCTGTCATTGCGAGGAGGAACGACGAAGCAACCTCGTAGCTATGCTTGCCGACTATGCATGTCGACGAGGTTGCTTCTCCGCTTATCAGCGGATCGCAATGACAAAGTTTATTAATATGCTCTCTAAAAGAATCATTCCTTGTTTAGATGTTAAAGATGGAAGAACCGTAAAAGGCGTCAACTTTGTCGATCTGCGCGATGCCGGCGACCCGGTTGAACTGGCGTGGAACTATTCGCAGCAAGGGGCTGACGAACTGGTCTTCCTGGACATTACGGCCACGCATGAACGCCGCAAGACGATGGTGGAGCTCGTAAAAGCCGTTGCCAGGCAGGTGAATATACCTTTCACCATCGGCGGTGGTATCAATGAAATTGCCGATGCGGACGCCTTACTGAATGCCGGCGCGGATAAGATATCGATCAACTCAGCTGCGGTACGTAACCCTGCTTTGATAGATGAACTGGCCAAAGCTTTTGGCGTACAATTCGTCATCGTGGCCGTCGATACCCGGCGTGTTGGCGAACAAAACTTAGTGCATCTGAATGGCGGCCGGATCGCTACAGAAAAAGAAACTTTCGATTGGATACTGGAGGCTGAGAGCCGCGGCGCGGGCGAGATATTGCTGACGTCGATGGATCATGACGGTACTAAGGGCGGCTTTGATAATGAATTTTTGAAGCAGGTGAACGATGCAGTGCATATCCCGGTGATCGCTTCGGGCGGTGCGGGTTCGGTGCAGCATTTTGTGGATGTGTTTGAAAAAACCAACGTGGATGCGGCTTTGGCGGCTTCGGTATTTCATTATGGTGAGATATTGATTCCGGACCTGAAGGAGGTTTTGAAGAACAATAATATTGAAGTAAGACAACTATAAAAAATTGTCATTGCGAGCCAGGGCGGTGAAGGGATGGTGCGGCGAAGCAACCTCGTCGCAATGCATGAACGCTAAGCGGTCCGACGAGATTGCTTCGTCGTTCCTCCTCGCAATGACAAGAGTTTAAAAACTATGAACATCGATTTCAATAAAGGCGACGGGCTGGTCCCGGTGATCATACAGGATGAACAAACTTTAGAGGTGCTGATGCTGGGCTATATGAACCGCGAGGCTTATGAAAAAACTTTGGCCGAAAATATTGTCACGTTCTTTTCCCGCTCGAAAAACCGCTTATGGACCAAAGGCGAGGTCAGCCAGCACTTTTTGCACGTTAAAAGCATTCGTGAGGATTGCGATAACGATACGTTGCTCATTAAAGTTAAAGCCGATGGACCGACCTGCCATACCGGCTCGCGCAGCTGTTTTAAGACGGAATACAATCAGAACTTTATCCTGCAGCTGGAACAGATCGTGAATGACCGGTATGCGCACCCGGTCGAAAGCTCTTACGTGAACAAACTTCGTGGCAAAGGCTTGAACAAAATCGCGCAAAAAGTAGGCGAAGAAGCCGTTGAAACGGTTATTGCAGCCCTCAATCAAACCGAAACCGAATTCATCGACGAAACCTCGGACCTGGTATTTCACCTGATCGTGTTATTGCGCGAAAAGGGATTAAGTTTGGAGACGATAGCGAAGAATTTGGAGGCACGACATAAGTAAGTTGGCAGTTATAAGTTTGCAGTTGGCACTTTTACATTCTGCAAACTGCCAACCGGAAACTGCAAACTGAATATGATCACCGCAGAGAAAATAGCAGAACTTACCGGCCACGGGAACCCGATATTTACGGCGGAGCTTTCGCAAAAGCCGGGCATCCTGTTTACCGGAGGGAATGATAAGGGCCTGGTGGAATGGAGCCTCGAACGGAATGCCTTCATCAAAGTGCTGTTCCCGGTGCCGGCGTCTATTTATGCGATCCATTGCCCGCCAGGGTATCCCATACTGTTTGCAGGCTTGCGCACCGGTGACGTTGTCGTGTTCAATTTCACTGAACAGAAAATTGTTAAACTTTTAAAGCATCATGCCGCACCTGTCTTCGACATCAAATCGGTCCAAAGCAAGAAAGAATTGCTCGTTGCGTCGGAGGACGGGACAGTTTCGGTTTGGAGTCTCGAAAGCCTGGAGCAGTTATACACATTGAAAGTTTCTGCCGATACCATCCGCAGCATTTCCGTTGCGCCGAATGAAAAGCTGGTCGCGTTCGGCTGCCGTGACAACTCGGTTAAGTTATACGATTTAGTAGATTATTCACCCATCAAAAGCCTGCACGGGCACACGATGCCGGTTTTCTCCGTTCAATTCGCACCCGACAATACCTATTTAGCCAGCGGTTCGCGCGATGCACAGGTGAAGATTTGGGACACTTCCACCTTTGAATTGATCAAAAGCATACCGGCCCATTTATTCGCGGTCAATCATATCCTTTTTCACCCCAGCAAGCCTTATTTCGCCACCGCGAGTATGGACAAAAGCATCAAAATCTGGGGCTCGGACGATTTTAAGCTTTATAAGGTCATCAGCCGCGAGAAAGGCTATCCCTCCCATCAACTATCGGTTAATAAACTTTCCTGGAACGACAGCCAACTTATTTCAGTAAGCGACGATAAACGCGTCATTATCTGGCTGTTATCGTTTGACTAAAATGCGTCTTTTCAGCCTCCTTAAAACCAACTACAACAAATTGGTTATCAAATATTTAGCTGTTTAAATAATTAATTTATCGCGCTGAAAAGCAGGGCCTTAAAAAACAGTGCTTTTTTACGTGAAACTCTTATAGAAACTTGGCCGTAATATAACCCAAGGGGTTATTTCTCAAGCACGCTGGTTTGAGTGGTATTTACGCTTATCATAAATTTTATGAAACCAACAGCTCACAAGCTAATATTGATTTTATGCCTGTTATTCTGGGGCACAAGATCGTATGCGACGATATATGATTGGACGGGTGCAATAAGCACCGACTGGAGCACAGCCGGTAACTGGAAATCGACCACAGGCGGAGTTACGACAAATCCGGCAGCTACCTACCCGGGAGCCACGGATACGGCCAGGATCGGTGTGGTTGCTATGACCAATACATCCAATTTCCCAGTGATCTCTGCCGGGGGCGCTACTTCCGTCGGAAACATTGTTTGGGGTACAGAGATTTACCTTACAGTGAACTTAACCGTAAATACAGCATTCACCGTCAACGGCAATGTTGAGGATTCGGCCTCCGCACCGGGGAACGGACAGGTGAGTCAATACATATTCAACCTGTCAGGAACCGGCTCGCTCACAGTGACCGGGTCGTTGCTAGTCGGATATTCCGATATTTCCCTGGTGGTATCGCCAGGCAATAACAACAACTTTACGTTCAATAGCACGATCAACCAGATGACTGTTGACGGCAATGTATATTTGAACGCATACCAGGGCGACACAAATCACAGGGGATTTCTTCCGGCGCTGAACGTATCCGCCGGTACTTTCACTACCAGTACAATACAATCGGCACTGGCCAATTCAAGCATTCCTAATAAGCTGCTGATCTCAAATGTTACCGTGGGCAATTCGGGCGGTTCGCCGACAGCAACGCTTCAACTGACAGGCGCCAACGCATTACCGAGTTTTTCGCCAAACATTACCAATTACCTCACGTTCAATAACCCAGGCGCCACTGTCGAATATTCCGGCGCGTCACAAACTGTTTACACCGACGCGCCGATAGCCAACCTGAGCAGTACCGTAAATTATTACAGCATAAAATTTTCGGGAACCGGCGTAAAAACAGCCTCAGGCGGCAACCTGAACGTTGCGGGTGATTTTACGAACGCATTGGCGAACGATGCCAATAACTACCTTGATTTAAGCGCTTTGGCACAGCCATCGACCAATACGGTGAATTTCAACGGCACAACGCAGAATTTACAGGGCGGCGGCGGCAACGGGACCACTTTCTATAATGTCGAGTTTACCAATTCGGGTACAAAAAGCATGACCAGCGGCACCTTCTACCTTGCCGATATTGGCGTGCTGACCATGAATGGCAGCAACCCCACCCAACTGGCTGCGGGCAACCAGATATTCACCCTGATATCCGACGCAACAAGCACCGCCACGATAGCGGCGATACCCTTGGGCAACAGCATAACCGGTACAGTAAATTCGGAGAGATACGTGCACGGAAGCTCGACCAGTACTGCCATGCGCGGCTACAGGTTAGTCTCGTCAAATGTTTACACGGGCACGGCAGGCGGCTACAATGTATCAGATGTGACCTGGTGGCAAAACGGCACGATCGTTACCGGCCCCGTGGGTAACGGCTTCGACTCAAGCCCTTTCAATAATCCGTCAACGTACATTTACCGGGAAGACGTAGCTTTCAGCAACACAAACTTTCCAACGGGTAACTTTAAGGGCATAGAAAAGATAAACAACAGCCCGGCATATATGATCGGTACGCAGAAACGCTTAACCACCGCCGAAGTTGCAGACACGACCATAACCCTTCCTATTGGCAACGGAGCGTTATTCTTTTTCAGGGGCAACAGGACTTCGCCAAACGGCACTACCAGCGGGACAAAAACATCACAACCGTTCAACTATCCCGAAAATGTAACATTTACCAACACCGGCACATTAAATACAGGCACAATCAACGTGAAAATGTGGTACAGGCAGGATAATTATCTCGGTTATACTAACAGTGCCAGCGTCGCCAATTCGACTTCCAAAGGCTTCAATCTGCTGGGCAATCCCTACGCATCGACAATCAACTGGGAAAAATTCAACCGGAATTCGTCAGTAACAAAATCCTCCATTTACGGATCCGGGTTTACCGTTCCGGCAACTATCTGGATGTATAATCCGACTAACAAGCAATACGAACCCTATATCCAAAAAAGCGGTTCGGTCTCCACGGCCGATACAACGACAAACCTCGATCCTGGTACAGCGGTGGGGTGCGCGACCAATATGATCGCCAGTGGCCAGGGCTTTTTTGTGAGGGCGACTTCGGCAACGCAAACTTTCCAGTTCAAGGAGAGCGCAAAAACAAATACGCAGCCTTCAACCGCAAAACTTGCTATTTTCATGGGAATGCCCGCAGGTCCGGGGATAGCCGGCGACCCCGTGTTGCGTTTACTGCTGGTAAAAGACGCCAGCAATACAGACGAAATTCTCGTGCGTTTAAATGACACTTCGAGCGCTGCCTTTTCGCCGCTCGACGACGCAGAAGATATTGGCGGAAGCAACGATGTACAGGTAAGTCTTTCAAGTATATCGAGCGACAATATCCAGTTGGCGATAGACAGCAGGCCGCTTCCTCAAAACGCGCCCCAGGCGGTACCGTTATATGTGGATGCGGCGGCCTCAGGTACGTATAGCCTGGCTTTAAAACAAATGGCCAACCTGCCCGGTGCTTACCAGGTAATCTTGCGTGATAATTATATGAAGGACTCGGTGATCATGCATCAGGGAACAACATACAGCTTTTCCATCGACAAGAGCAATACAGCGACATTCGGCAACAGCCGTTTCCAGTTGGTCATCAGCTCCGCAGCGCAGAATACGCTTCAATTAGTATCATTTGGCGCCGGCAAAACCCAAAGCGGATCGCTCATCAGCTGGAACGTAACCAATGAATTCAACACCACCACATTTTATGTGGAACGCAGCACGGACAACGGCCAAACATTCCAGCCGATCGGTAGCCTGCAATCCAATGGTGCCGGAAGCTATAACCTGGCGGATAAAAATCCTATCATCGGCCAGGATGAGTATCGCCTGAAAATGATCGATTTCAATAAAAATATTGCCTATTCGAATATAGTGACGCTGGTTTATACGTCGGCGTTGACCAATTCGGCCAATATCAGTATTTATCCGAACCCGACCAGTTCAGCGATAAATCTTTCGATAGCGCAGGACAACAAGCTGGGCAATTTTAAGATTGCTCCTTATGACGTTGAAATTGTCAGCTCATTTGGCGTGGTAGTGAAACAAGGCTCATCTCAGAACCAAACCTGGCAAGCTAATATTGCCGACCTTCAGCCGGGCACGTATATGGTCCAAGTGACCAACCATAATAACAAAACCCTTATAGGTACGGCCAGCTTTATTAAGGATTAATTTCATTTTGAGAGGTCTTTACAATCTCCTTTCAAAATAAACTTTTGGTTAATGCACGTACAAGATGGTTCTCCGGAGTTGTTTCAGTACCAGGCCATAAACACGTTATTATCTGGCACTTATCGCCGGACTAAAAAGCTCATTCAAATACATGCCGACCCAATATATAACAATCTGTTTACCAATTAATTGACATCAATTGAGCATTTTATTTTGCTGTAGCACAGCAAGGTAAAACTTAGTCATTTACGTGGTGCAACATTTACAAAATAATAGCCGTAAACTTGTAAAAGGTTAAGTTGGGCCCTACTAAATTTAACCAAAAGTTATCATGACCCAGATTACTTATCATGCTTCACATTCAAGTCACAACCATATTGGATTCACAATTAGTCTCTTATGAAACCAGCATTCACATTATCACGCGGCCTTTCAACGGCCATGGTTATTGTTGCAGCATTGCTGTGTACTAATACAGCGTATGCCACATCCTACCTCTGGACAGGCGCCACCAGTACCGACTGGAACACAACGACTAACTGGATGCCGGCGGGTGTACCCACCACAGCCGACGCAGTGAGCATCGGTACCTCAAGTTTCGTTAACCAACCGACGATATCATCAACTGAAACGGCTTATGCTTTGTCTATCACCTTCGGGTCAACCAAAACGGCGACACTAACGCTGAACGGTTCGCTCACGGTACCGGGTAACATCACGATGGTCAGCGGCAGCACTTTTAGCATGGCCAATACCGGCGTGCTAACTTTGGCCGGAAACTTTAGTGGCGGTACGTTGAAATTCCCATCGAGTTCGACGGCCAAGATCATCATGAACGGCACAGCCGCACAATATTTTCCGCAAACAACCAAACTTAGCGGAAACGTCGGCTACCTGGACATCCAAAACAGCTATTATGGCGCTATTGGCAACAGGGGTGTTGAGTTGCTTAACCAGGTGTCAGGAAGTTACGTTACTATCAATTACCTGTACGTGGAACCGCATTGCATATTCAATGCCAATGCAACCCTTGTTGAGGGTACCGGTTACCATGCAACTATCGGCCTGGATGCTATTTATATTTCAAAAAGCACCTTCAACTTTCATGATAACGACGTTATCGATCCAACGGCCACTCTGGAGTTTACGGCGTCGAACCAGGTCATTAACCTGGTTAAACCAAATGCAGGCAATACTAACGTCCCGCCAAATGTGATCTTTACGGGAACTAATATTACCGTGAATGCTGGCACTGCCCCCGATAATACCACTATTTTTAAAGTAACGGGGAATTTCGGAGTATTGAATACTACCAACAGCGTAACGTTTGATTCACAACTCACTGAGATAGATATCGGCGACAATTTTATCGGCAACGGCGCGATGTACTCAGGCAATCTTCCTATCAATATCAGCGGAAGCTGGCTAAACACGGCAAATTATAATGTCGGCGGCGTGGTGACCTACAACGGTGATAATGCTTCGGACAGCACGCAGACGGTAGCAACGAGCGTAACCTATCAGAATAACGTGGTATTTACCGGTGCCACCCCAAAACAGGTGGCCAGCGGCACCCTGTCCGTTGCGGGTAACATAGACAACTCCGCCGGCACCAGCGTGGACTTTGTAACTAACAGCACGACCGCGTTATTGAACGGTGCGGGTACGCAATATATTAAAGGCGGCACGGCTACAAACAGTTATTACCCGAGCAACGTGGTGACCGGCACCATATTCAACAATGTCACCATATCGACCACAGGAACCGGTGCCAAAACCATATTGCAGGGCAACAACAACATTTCGCCGCTGGGGGTACTGACCATAAATAACCCGGCATCGCTTGATGCAACATCGACAAACAGTTTGACATTGCTGAGCGACTCGACCGGCTCGGCGACATTTGCCGCATTGCCCCTCGGTTCGGCAATCAGCGGATCGGGAATAAACGTCCAGCGTTTCATCAAGGGCAGCTACCCTACGGATGTTTCGAGACGCGGGTACAGGCTCATGTCCTCGACTATTTACACGGGCACCGTGGGCGGAAACAATGTATTTGACCTGGCATGGCTGGCGAACAGCGCCATTGTCTCGGGGCCCGCGGGCGGTGGTTTCTTCAAGGTAGGAAACCCATCGACCTACATATACCGCGAGGATATCCTGCCCAGCGACGCCAATTTCACTACCGGCAACTATAAAGGCATAGCGGCCATTAACAATACGCCCGCGTATAATATCGGCACCCAAAAATGGCAGACATTAACTAATATATCCGATACCACCGTCAACCTAACCGTCGGCAATGGCGTACTGTTCTTCTTCAGGGGGAACAAAACCAACCCGAACGGCTCGACCAGCGGCACCAAAACATCACTTCCCTATAACTATCCTGAGAGCGTAACTTTTACCAATACCGGCACCCTGAACACAGGCACCGTAAATGTGCAGCTATGGTATAAGCAGAACAACTACCTCGGTTATACCAACAGCCCAAGCCTGGCGAACGATGCTATACGGGGTTTTTGCCTGGTAGGCAACCCCTATGCATCAACCATAGACTGGGAGAAAGATAACCGCAACAGCACCGTTTCCAATTCATCGATTTACGGCGGCGGCAGTTTATCGTCAACCATTTATATGTTCAACCCGACGAATAAGCAGTATGAAGCTTATATGCAAAAAAGCGGCGCCATTTCATCCGCTGATACTACGAGCAATCTCGACCCGGGCACGGCTGTCGGTTCGGCGAGTAATATGATAGCCAGCGGGCAGGGCTTTTTTGTACGGGCGAGCGCGGCAAACCAAACGCTTTCGTTCCGCGAAACCGCAAAGACCAGTACCCAGCCATCGATGACTAAACTGAATACCCTGATGGGTATCGCCAAAGGTTCTGTTTCGACAGATGAACCGCTTATCCGCCTGCAAATGTCGGAAGACCCGATCAATACTGACGAGATAGTAGTGCGCCTGGACAATAAAACAAGCACAGCATACTCGATGAACGAAGATGCTGAAGACATGGGCGGCATCGCCGCTGAAGTCAGCTTATCGGCCATGTCGAGCGACAGCGTAAAGCTGGCTATCGACAAGCTTCCGTTCCCAACCAAATCGCCGCAGGTGATCCCGCTTTATGTCGATGCGATCGCTTCAGGCGCCTATAAACTGGAATTAACCCAATTGAGCAATTTATCGCCCGTTTACCAGGTAGTACTGCGTGACAGTTATCTGCAGGATTCAGTGATCATGCACGAAGGAACAGCTTACAGTTTCAATATCGACAAAAGCGACTCTACTACCTTTGGAGGAACCCGCTTTCAACTAGTGATAATCACGGGCCCGGAAAAACCGCTCAAACTTGTGGCATTCAACGCTGATAAGTCAAAAGGCGTCTCGCTGATCCATTGGAAAGTGCGAAACGAATCCAATACTACAGCTTTTTACGTGGAACGAAGCACCGATAAAGGGCAGACTTTCCAGCCCGTAGGCAGCCAGCAATCCAATAGTGCAGGCAGTTACGACCTTGCGGATAAAAATCCCCTTGCCGGAGAGAACCAATATCGTTTGAAGTTGATCGATGTCAGCAACAATATCACTTATTCAAATGTGGCCACCTTGTTCTATACATCGGCGCCCGTCAATTCGGTTAACCTTAGCATTTTCCCGAATCCGACCAGTTCGTCCATTAACCTGTCAATAGCACAAGATGATAAGATGGGCAGTTTCAGGATCGAAGCATACGATGTTAAGATCGTTAATTCGTTTGGGGTGGTAGTTAAACGGGGTACTTCGCGCGAAGCGAGCTGGCATGCCAACATCGGCGATCTGCAGCCCGGCACTTATATGGTGCAGGTAACCAATAGAAACAGCCAAAACCTGATCGGCGTGACTAGTTTTGTTAAAGACTAAGTTTGTTAAATGGAATCCCGGTGAAAGTCACCGCATAAAATAAATTCCTGGTTAGCTGTTACTGCTCAAAACAAAGGTGTACTTATTAAATCAAGTACACCTTTTCTATTTCTGACCATCTTCTGCCCCCGGATCGCAAGGTCTATCCCGACATTTAACCAGGTTTTTTAACCAGCTGGTTAACAAATAGTTAATTCGAGTTAAATTTCAAAGAAAGGCACAAAAATATTCATCGCCGTTTTGAAAATTACCTGGTTTTTGCTGTAAATTAGTTCCCCCCAACCCAAATTTTATGTAATGTTTTTCCACCTAACATTCAACCTTAACCAGTTATGGACTTAACCTTCACTATATCCCGGGCTAGCCTGTCGGTTATAGTAATTGTTATAACGGCATTCCAGTTTAATATGGCGTCCGCTACGGCCTATACCTGGAAAGGAGCAACCAGCTCCGACTGGAACACCGCAAGTAACTGGTCGCCATCAGGCGTGCCAACCACAGCCGACTTTGTAAGCATCGGTTCAACCACTTTTACCAATCAGCCGACTATATCGTCATTTGAGACCGCGTACGCATCGTTCATTACTTTCGGTACCGTCAAAACATCAACGCTGACGCTCAACGGCTCATTGACCGTGCCGGGTAATATTGCCCTGTCCGGCAGCGCCACTTTCAGCATGAGCAATTCGGCGGTATTAACCCTCGGCGGAAATTTCAGCGGCGGCACATTGTCGTTCCCGTCTAGTTCGACGGCCAAGATCATTATGAATGGCACCAGCGCCCAATATTTCCCTCAAACAACCACGCTCAGCGGCAATGTCGGGTACCTGGATATTCAAAACAGCTATTACGGCGCAATAGGCAACAGGGGCGTCGAATTGCTGAACCAGGTGGGCGGTACTACTAAAGTCACCATCAATTACCTGTATGTGGAGCCCAACTGTATATTCAACGCCAATGCCACGCTGGTTGAAGGTACCGGGTATCACGCGACCATCGGCGCCGACGCCATCTACATTTCAAAAAGTACGTTCAATTTTCACGATAATGACGTGATCGACCCGTCAGCGACGCTCGAATTCACCGCTACCAACCAGGTGATCAATATGGTAAAACCAAACGCGGGCAACACCAACATACCGCCAAACGTGATCTTTACAGGGACGAATATTACGGTCAATGCCGGCACCTCGCCCGATAATGCCACAGCTTTTAAAGTGCTTGGAAATTTTGGTGTATTGAACACTACGACGAGCGTAACTTTTGACTCGAAATTTACTGAGATCGATATCGGCGACAATTTTATCGGGACCGGCGCGATGTACTCTGGATCATTGCCCATCAATATTTCAGGGAGCTGGCTGAACACGGCTAATTACAACGTGGGCGGTGTCGTAACTTATAACGGCAGCAACGCTTCGGACAGTACCCAAACCGTGGCGACGAGTGTTACTTACCAGAATAACGTGGTGTTTACCGGGGCGACCCCCAAGCAGGTAGCCAGCGGAACAATGTCCGTCGCCGGGAACCTGGATAACTCGGCAGGCACCAGTGTTGACTTTGTCACCAATAGTTCAACCTTGTTAATGAACGGTTCCGGCACGCAATACATCAAAGGCGGTACTGCAACTAACAGTTATTATTCCAGTAATGTGGTCACCGGTACTATATTCAACAACGTCACCATATCCACCACGGGCACCGGCGCCAAAACCATATTGCAGGGTAATAACAATATTTCACCGCTCGGTGTGCTAACTATCAATAACCCCGCATCGTTAGATGCGACCGCTTCAAATAGTTTGACCCTGCTGAGCGATGCGACGGGCTCGGCCACTTTCGCAGCGCTGCCTTCAGGTTCAAGCATCAGCGGCTCGTCTGTAAATGTTCAGCGATTCGTTAAGGGCAGCTACCCAACCGATGCTACACGCCGTGGCTACCGGCTATTGTCGTCAACCGTTTATACCGGAACAGCGGGAGGATACAATGTGTGGGACCTGACCTGGCTGGCCAACAGCGCTATCATCAGCGGGCCCGCCGGAGGTGGTTTCTTTAAGACGGGAAACCCATCAGCCTATATCTACCGCGAGGATATTGTGCCCAGCGATGCAAATTTTACTACCGGCAACTACAAAGGCATTGCAGCCATTAACAATTCGCCCGCTTATAATATCGGCACCCAAAAAAGGCTGACGATAACCAATATCAATGATACGACCGTAACCCTGCCGGTTGGCAACGGTTTGCTGTTTTTTTTCAGGGGCAACAAAACGACGTCCAACGGCTCGACCGCCGGCACCAAAACTTCGCTGCCATATAACTATCCTGAAAGCGTAACCTTTACTAATACCGGCACCCTTAACACAGGCACCATCAACGTAAAACTCTGGTATAAGCAGGATAATTACCTGGGCTATACCAACAGTGTCAACCTGGCAAACTCAGCCGTGAGAGGCTTCTGCCTGGTGGGCAATCCCTACGCATCGACGATCAACTGGGAAAAATTCAACAGAAACAGCACGGTTTCTAATTCATCTATATACGGCGGAGGCAATTTAGTAACGCCGATTTATATGTTCAACCCAACCAATAAGCAGTATGAAGTCTATCTGCAAAAAACGGGTACCATCACCTCGGCGGATACGACAAGCAATATCAATCCCGGTCTGTACACAGGTTCGGCAAGCAACATGATCGCCAGCGGCCAGGCCTTTTTCATACTGGCCGATGCGAGTAACCAAACACTTTCGTTCCGCGAGACGGCAAAGACCAACACACAGCCGGAAACTACCCAGCTGAATACGCTGATGGGTGTTCCCAAAGGCGCCCCGGTGGCTGCCGATCCGCAGATACGCCTGCAAATGATCCAGGACTCGATCAACATGGATGAGATCGTTGTACAATTAAATGATCACGCCAGCACAGCATATTCCATCACAGAAGATGCTGCTGACATAGGCAGTCTCGCAGCGGCGGTAAGCTTATCAGCCATTTCGGCCGACCATGTAAAGTTAGCTATTGACCAACTACCTTTTCCGAAACGATCGCCCCAGGTGATCCCGCTTGATGTCGATGCGAGCACTGCCGGCGCTTATAAACTGCAACTGACCCAACTAAGCAACCTGTCGCAGGCATACGAGGTAATATTGCGGGATAACTACCTGCAGGATTCCGCCGTCATGCGCCAGGGAACTATTTATAGTTTCAATATCGACAAAAGCGACTCGTCGACTTTCGCCGATAAACGCTTCCAACTGGTTATACGCCCGGGTTCCTTAAAACCACTGAAACTCGTTTCTTTCGATGCCGATAAGATAAAAGGAGCGTCGCTGATTAGCTGGAAAGTAAAAAATGAATACAACACGACTGCGTTTTATGTGGAGCGCAGTACCGATAAGAGACACACTTTCCTGCCGGTGGGCAGCATGGAAGCGAACGGGTCAGGCAGTTATAGCCTGGCAGACAAATATCCCGCTGCCGGCGAGGATCAGTATCGTTTGAAGCTGGTGGATGCAAACAATGATATTACCTATTCGAGCATAGTTACTTTATTCTACGCATCGGCATCGGAGTACGCAGTTAAGCTACGCATTTTCCCAAACCCCGCCAGTTCGTCTATCAATGTATACATAGCAAAGAATAACAACATGGGAGATTTCAAGATCGGCGCCTATACGGTTAAGATCGTGAATTCGTTTGGAATGGTGGTCAGGCACGGCGCTTCACAAGAGGCAAGCTGGCAATCAAACATCAGCGACCTGCAGCCGGGCACTTATATCTTACAAGTGATCAGTCAGCGCAACAATAGCCTCATTGGTACGGGCAGTTTTGTGAAAGACTAATTGGTTCGTTGTTTCACTAATGAACTATAAACTAAACCGTTTGATGATCCGTAGCCGGTGTGTATATCTGTTCTGCTCCTCGGAATAAATGCCCTGGCTGTCGATCTTGTCGATCTTCACGCTGCCCTAGGCGTGGATGGTTTCCGAATTATTCAGCATAGTGCCCACATGAGTGATGCGGCCCTCGTCGTTATCAAAAAAAGCAAGGTCGCCTAACCTGGCTTCCGAAATAAAATCGACGGTATCACCTTGTTCAGCCTGCATCGATGCGTCGCGTCGCAGGTAAATTCCCTGCAATTTGAAGACGGATTGCGTGAATCCCGAACAATCTATGCCATAATGTGTACGGCCGCCCCACAGGTAAGGTGTGTTGAGGAACGATTTAGCTGTTGTCTCAAACGGCCCCGTTTCCCCTATTTCGCCGATGATCTCGAATTTTTCGTTATTGATGTTGCAGGTGGTTCCCCTCAAAAAAACCAGGGAACTGCCTACCGGAAGATATAATACGCTATTGTCAGGCTTTCTCCAGGCCTGGGTAACGGCACGGTAAGTGATCGGCGCGTGCGACTGTTTAAGCGTCTTATAGGCGATGTGCCCAAGCATAGCGAACTGCAGTCGCCCTATCCAGCCGGGGTACTCGTCGTACGCCGTGACCACCCTAACCCACCTGTCGGTCCATTCCAGTATCTCGAACGCTTCGCCGAATAGAATTTGTGAAACCTGCTCGCTTTTGTCGCTGGGTTCGGCCCGTAAGGGAATTATTGCAAGATTACAAATACCGTATTCCACGTTTAGTTCAGGATAAGCTCCGGGGTGTTAAACAAAGGTGCAACTATAGGTTAAAATTTCGAATAAAAAAACAAGGGGATGTATTTATCATGCATCCCCCCTATCGAAAAAAAAATTTAAATTCTTATTCGTTCATGTGCAGCCATTCCTTTTTGGCCAGCAGTTCTTCTTTAGTTTCACGTACGTCTTCGTCGTCCACGCAGCAGTCAACCGGGCAAACGGCAGCACATTGCGGCTCGTCGTGGAAGCCCACGCACTCGGTGCATTTGTCGGGCACAATGTAGTATATATCATCAGACAACGCTGCCTGTGCTTCTTCCGCATTCAGTGAATTGCCATCGCCAAAGTCGATGAGCCCCTTTAGGCCGGTACCGTCCGAAAAACGCCAGGCAGCACCCGCGTCATAGATCGCATTATTCGGGCATTCCGGTTCGCAGGCCCCGCAGTTGATGCATTCGTCGGTGATTTTGATCGCCATATTTCCTAAAATCTTATATTCTCAGTTACCTTTGCCTTGCCAAACGAGCACGCAAATATAACAAAAAAACGCTTCGGGGACTTTAATCCCCACCATTTATATGTCAAAATTTGAAATTCCCTACTTAATCGATGTATTTTCTACGTTAGGGCAACAATTATGTTCCCCCGACGGTGAATTATCGCATATCATACAAAATGAGTGCCACTATAACGCCTGGTTCACACCAGACAATGTGGAACACGCCGTACAGTCGATCGGCCGGATGCTGAACAGGAATGACCTGCAAACCTGGCTCAGCAAATATCCCATCGAACCTCACGAGGCAAAAAATATCGGCCTTGTGCTGGCGGGAAACATTCCCTTAGTGGGCTTTCACGACGTGTTATCCGTGCTGGTTTCAGGGAATATCGCTCTGATCAAGGCTTCTTCGCAGGATTCACGACTGGTGATGCAGGTTTTGAAAAGATTAGTTGCCATTGAACCGGCTTTTGCCGAACGGTTTAAATTCACCGGGCGACTGGAAAATTTCGATGCTGTGATCGCCACGGGTAGCAACAACACTTCACGCTATTTTGAGTATTATTTTGGTAAGGTACCGCACATTATCCGCAAGAACCGCAACAGTATTGCTGTGCTTACAGGAAAAGAAACCGATGAACAGTTAAAGGCGCTGGGCCACGATATTTTCGATTATTTCGGGCTGGGCTGCAGGAATGTGTCCAAACTGTTTGTGCCGAAGGGTTATAATTTCGAGCCGTTTTTTGAAGCGATCGAATCCTACAAAAACGTCATCCATCACCACAAATACAACAACAATTACGACTACAACAAGTCCCTCTACTTAGTGAACCGGGATAAACACCTGGATAACGGCTTTCTTTTGCTGAAGGAAGATAAAGGCATGACCTCGCCCCTGGCGGTGTTATTCTATGAGTATTACGAATCGATCGATTCGCTTTCCGATTTATTGGAAAATGAAAAGGGAAATATTCAGTGCGTTGTAACTGCTGCTGCTGCTACTGCCACTACGGCTTCGGCAATAGTCGGTTTCGGCCAAAGCCAGCAGCCCGCCCTATGGGACTATGCCGACGGCGTGGATACGATGGATTTCTTGACAAAGCTTTAATTGAAGTGAGCGCAAAGCCGAAAGCAGAAAGCTAAAAGCCCCAAGTCGGAGTTGGCTTGAAAGTGTAAGCTTTCAGCTTAAAAAAATGTACCTTTGAATGGAGCAGAAAGCTAAAAGCAGAAAGACCAAAGCAGCTTTAAGCTTTCTGCCTTAAGCTTTAAGCTCAAATGTATATCATCAAAGTAAAGGGCGTGGCCAAAATACCGGATTATGTGCAGCTGCGCGACGACCAGTTTACGCTGCTGGCTTATTTCCGGGTTGACAGGCCGGAAAAATCGCTGGATAAAGTGGGTTTGGGCAACAAGGCGGAATATATTATGAACATTGTAAAAGATCTGCCCTTCGGCCAGATCCTGAAATTAGAACTTTAACCAAATGATCGGGAACTCCATAATCAAACTCAGCAGCGTTGACATTTACCAGCAAAAGAACCTTGTTTTATCGGGTGTGAACCTGCATATCGACAAGGGCGATTTCGTTTGGCTTATCGGGCGAGCCGGTTCGGGCAAAAGTACCCTGCTGAAAGTGCTTTACGGCGACCTTACTGTTGCGGCCGGCGATGGGCATGTTTGCGGTTATGAGCTTTCAAGGCTTACACAAAAAGACATTCCTTTCCTGCGCCGCAAGCTGGGTATCGTTTTCCAGGATTTTCAATTGCTTACCGACCGCACGGTTGAACAAAACATGCAGTTTGTGATGCAGGCCACCGGCTGGAAGGATAAAAAGCTGATCGCCGAGAAAACCCTTGACGTGCTGGAAAAAGTGGGGCTGCGTTCCAAGCTCAAAAAAATGCCGCACGAGCTTTCCGGCGGCGAGCAGCAAAGGGTAGTTATCGCCCGCGCCCTCATCAACGACCCCGAGATCATTTTGGCCGACGAACCAACCGGTAACCTCGACCCGGATACCTCTGAAGAAATCGTACTTCTATTGAAGCAGATCAGCCAGTCATCGGGCACAGCGATCATTATCGCTACGCACGACTATCATATCATCCGCACGTTCCCTTCACGGATCATCAAGTGTGAAAATGGCAAGGTGCTGGAGGATGTCAAGATAGCGTGAGATAATATCGAATTTCGAATGTTCAATTTCGAATTCAGGTGATCGTTCTATTCCACCCTGTACCGATATACCGTTCTCCCGATATTTCCTTTTTCATCTATTCCTTCCACCACAACCCTGTAATCTCCCTTGCCATCCGCATTATAAAATGAGATCTCTGCATTGCCGTCTTTATCTGTCGCTACGTCGGGCTGCCAGTAAACGGTGCTGCGCAGGTCTTTGTGGCTGGCATAATCATCTGGATGCTCATATTTAGGTGCATAAAATTGACGGGCTTTGTAAAAGCCTTGAATGGTGACTGGCAAAACGCCTTTGGATACTATATCCTTTGGATCGAGGCCCTTACCCTGCTTGGTAGTAATAATAATTACACCATTTCCTCCTTGCATACCGTATATACTTGTACTGGCAAATCTTAACACCTCAACAGTTTCTACGCTTTGGGGATTTATTATATTGATCGATGAATCTTGCGTAACTTCTCCGTCGATAACTATTAACATGTGACCGCCCATACCCGGTGGTGAACTTAAATAAGGTATTCCTCCAGGGCCGAGCGCCTTATTACGAAATCCCACACCGATCAGCCTCCCGTTCAATATATCGGAAAGCTGGCCGCCATATTTGCCGATCTCATCGGCGTGCATCACCTGGTCGGCATGCCCGGGTCCCAGCAAACTGGATGAAGGATAATTATCATCCTTGTGTATAACGGCCTTGATCTTCACTTCCTTTAATAACCGGCCGCCTGGTAAGCCATATTTGGCATACTGATCCCATTGTTCTTTGTGGTTTTGCAAGTAAGACGCCAGGTTCCCGCTGGTATCGTTGGCCAAGAAGGTTTGGGCGGTTACAGGAGGCTCATCCTCAGTCTTACTCAAACTAATTTGAGTTGAGTTTTTCCCTTTGTCCGTTACGGCCTGCAAAACAAACCTGACTGTATCGGTAAAGTCCAGGCTGCTGAATTTAAAATTACCCTTTCCATCGGTCGTTTGACTCGGCACAGGCCCTCCCATATACGTAATCAGCGAAACTGTTCCTTTAGCGACCGGCTTGCCGAGCAGCGTTTTAACCGTGCCGCTGATGGAGAGGTCGTGCTCGGGCTGATAAGTAATTGCGGGTTGGTTACTGTTTAATATTTCCTTCCATTCAAACCTTCGGTAACCATGCGTCAGCATCACCACGTCGAGGTTTCTGGTCGTAGTATCGTTTATATGGTCGAAGTAATAATTGGGCTGCTCGATATATCCTTTCAGGTCGGAGGTCAGCAGCAGGTCAGTCAAAATGGTGGTTTCGCTGTTCCCGTCATTTGGCACCTTACTTTCATCAGTGACGGCAACGGAAAAATGACCGGTCGCGGCTGAATCGGCCCGTGTTTTGGCGCTTAATTTCAGGGCTACTTTTTCTCTCGGTGCATATTGGCCTTTATCGGTACTGACGTTCAAACTTAACTGATCATAATTCTGCACGAAGATCAATCTTTCGCACAACGGTTCGTTATTGGGTGAGAAGATCGTTATGGTCGCTACACCGGTAAACAGCTTCCGTTTCAAGATATCCAGCACGGTTACCGTGCTGTCGAGGGTACAATCAACCGTCGTAGCTATTCCGCCGGAATAGATCAGCAAGGTATAGTCTTTACCTTTGTTCTCTTTGAAATAAGCATCATTAGCGGTTATCCTGACTTTGGCTAACGGTATCGCATCATTGTTGACAGACAAAGTAATTCCTTTTTCTTCCGCTTTGGGCAAATCAATAGTTTGTGTCGTCCCGTCTGCAAAAGAGAGCTTAGCCTTGTAAGTTTTCCCCGGTTCGGGCGTCAGCTCAAAACTGCCCATGCCCAGGTGTGCCGATGTAAAAGAAGTGATTAGTTTATTATCATTATCTGTTATGTTACCTTTGACGTTTACGCCCAAACCACTCGGTCCTATGGCTTTAAAAGCAACACGCGACCTTATGCCGGTTACTATTGTCCCGCCTTCCGGGAAAAACTGTACGTCAGGCTTGCCGGTAGCGGCTTTAGCTGTATTGCTCTCGGGCACGCGGCTATTTTGCAGCGAACCGATTGGTATGGCCTTTTCAAAAAAACCGCCCGGGTCGTTGCGCATCCACTGTGTCCAGGCTCTTAGCCGGTAATTGCCCTTCGGCAGGCTATCAGGCAGCGCAAAGTCGCCCCAGGCGATGCCGTTAGTTATTTGTAGTTTAAAGCTTTGATCGATCTTGTTTTTGGTATTGATCAAATCCACATGCAGGACGCCGCTGATCTGCGAGGGCACATGCCTTTCGCCCATCGTCACATAGGCTTTAAAATACATCGTGTCGCCTGCGGCATAGTACGGTTTATCGAATTGCAGGTAGGCCTTTTCGGTTTGCCGTACCGCGGAAAATGAATCCAGTTTGGCCAATAATACGTCCTGCCCGGCTGACATTTCCATGCTGTTAGCAGGTTCATAGTCGATAGGTAAAAGTTCAGCCGCCTTGTATCTTCCCCAAACGCCCCGGAAACTAAGGTCATAAGGGTTTTCAGGCACGCCCAATCCATAGATCAGTACTTCAGGCGAATTGAACCGAACGAATGTATTGTCTGTATTACCGCGGTTATAGAAATACTCGGTGTGATTATTGATGTGAAAATGGTGTTTGGGATTATAAGTCACCACCAGGTCACAATGGTCGCAGTGCAAAATGTATTGGTTGCGCCCCGGAGCCCGGCTAATGATATCGCGCCTGTGTACAGCATTGGGCAATAGTTTCCCGGACGACCGCTGTAGTTTTTCCGCTTTGAAATTATTTTCATCGAGCTTATCGGCTATGGCCGCACGAAAGAAATGCATGGGCGAATTGGCATACACCTCGTCTCTCGCCCGCTGCCACCTGGCTTCCTGGCCGGGGCTTCCCTTTAATGTCTCAAATAAACTAAATCCCTGGTACCTGACTTGTTTCACGGATGCGCTGTCACGCATCAAAAAATCGGTGAGCAGGTATTTTATCCGATATCCTAAGGCCTCATTCTCAACAACGAGAAAATCCGCTGATGAAGCTTTGAGTGTTTTGTGCTCGGGTTCAAAACTAAAATCAAGTATCTCAGGATTCAATATTTTGCATTGTGCGCCCCGCTCACCGGTACCTATAAACGCATCCCTGAACCAGCTATAATACTTCTCGCGGTTAGGGTCTGCGTGGTATTGTATTGTAACTTGTTGAAGTGATTTGACCTGGGGAGATAGCATAATATCGGGCAGGGTGATATTGCTGCCCTCAACCGTTACCGGCTGACTGTACAACGCAAAGGCGATGTCCGTCACGACCAGGTCGTACTTTCCCGGCTTCACATTGCGCAGGGTAAAAATGCCATCGGCCGCGGTTTTGTCGCCTACAGTGGCGTTGCTCAGAAAGACGCTTACATTCTCGACAGGTTTTTTATCGGTTTTATTCAGGATCCGGCCGCTAATCGTAAACTGCGCGAGCGTTCTAAAGGGCAGAACCAGTGCCAGGAAAATATAAATAGCAGTCTTGAACATTACAAGTATGACAGGGAAATAAGGTTAAACAGGTATTTGCTTTTTAAAAGTAAAAAAAGATTTCTTTACCCGCACCAGTATTTTCATGATATTTTTAAATACTGACGAATAAGTATTGGCGGCTCATACGATATGGCGATGGAGCGCCTCGTGTCTGTTACGTCCGGAAATGGATTTGCACATTAGTTTTACACTAAGTACGATTTAATGCATTGAAAACTCAAAAAGTGGCAAATATCATCCAAAAACTCAGGTATTCAAAGACGTATTCGTCGGTAGCGAATGATTTCGACTGTAGATAACGCGGTTGATTAATCGGCTATATTTCACCCGATTAACCGTTACATGTTCACGAAAACGGCAAAGTTTATACAATTTCAGGGCTTAGTGTAAATCGCAAAACCTTCACTATTAAGGCGTTCGTTGGTTGAAAATGGTCGGAAATGGCCAAAACGTGAACGTTAGTGAATAGAATAAAGAACCAACAGACTTCTGACGTCCGACCTCCGACTTCAGATTTCTGACTTCAGACTTCACACTCCCGGCTCAGAACTCAACCCACCCTTTTCCCTGAAATGCCTTTCGCGGTCAGCTTCATGCTGATCACGGGCATGAGCGATATCGTACTCCAGTTCCGGGTCGATGTTGGCTTCTTCAACCCGTCTTGCCTTTTCCATCAATTCCTCGTGGTGGTCCTGCAGCCATTTGAGTTGTTTTTTACCGTAGGAAACCCGCGTAAACAATACAAATAATACTGGAACGATAAAAATGGATATAGTTGATGACGCGATCATCCCGCCCAATACGGCAATGCCGATCGTATTCCTGGATTCGGCGCCGGCGCCCGTGGCAAATACCAGCGGCAGCACACCAAAGATAAAGGACATGGAGGTCATGATGATCGGCCTGAAACGCAGGCGCACCGCTTCGATAGTTGACTGTAACAGGGGCTCGCCGCGGTCAACGCGCAACTTTGCGAACTCAACGATCAGGATAGCGTTTTTAGCCGACAAGCCGATCAGCGTAAGAAGGCCTATTTGCGCATATACGTTGTTGGTGATTTCCTTGCCTGTTATTAAGGGGAATACTGTCAGGAAGACAATGGCTCCAAACGCACTTATGGGCACTGCCAGCAGCACCGAGAAGGGCACCGACCAGCTTTCGTACAAGGCTGCCAGAAAGAGAAAAACGAAAATGATGGAGAACAGGAAAATATAGACGGTAGTACTGCCCGCCTTGATCTCTTCGTAGCTCAGGCCGGAAAACTCATAGGTATAACCGCGCGGCAATGTTTTGGATGCAATTTCTCTAAGCGCGTCCAACGACTGGCCGCTGCTGTACCCCGGCGGAAT
>JAFDZL010000161.1 GCA_018266935.1 Bacteroidota bacterium
AAGCGGGGGGCGAAAGGCGGATCGTCCCGGGTCGGCCGGGCGAGGTCGTAAAAAGTTACCTGGAGGGATGGTGTGGAATTGTTGGCAGGCGGCGCATATAGCTGATGGGCTATTCCATCGGGGCGAATTTTGCGTTGATCCTGCTGGAAGAATTCCCGGATATGATCGACGAAATCATCCTAATGGCGCCGGACGGTCTGGCAGTCTATAAAGGCTTTTATTACTTGATGCACCGGCCGACGGGAAGATTCTTTTTCCGCCGCGCGACAAAAAGCAAGTGGCTGACGCCCTCGCTGCTCAAAAACCTGAAGAGAGTCGGCTTTATCGATGACAGCTTATACAACATCGCCTATAATGAGATCGACACGGAAAAGAAACGGCAGGATGTTTACTATACGCTAAACATCATCAAACAATTGAAACCCGATACGGAAAAGGTCGCCAGACTGATCAATCAGTATCATATCAAATGCACGCTGATATTCGGGCGCGATGATAAGTTGTTCCCCAAATCGCCTGCGATGCCGTTTATTGGGGAGTTGGAAGATGTCATTGTTCATGAAGTGCCGCTGGGTCACTGGCTGGTGGTGCCTGCTTTGGACGAGTATTTAGTAAATTCGCAGCCATGATACCCGCCCGCCGTGTAAAATGGATGAGCAACTGGTTTGCCCGGTACATGCGCTACCGCATGCGCAAGGCTTTTAACCAGGTTGTGGTGATGCCGTTCGAACCGAAACCGGGGCATTCGATATTGCTGCTTTGCAATCACTTCAGTTGGTGGGATGGCTTCTTTGGCAATTACCTGGCCTACTGGCACCTGGACCGGCACCTGTACATCATGATGCAGCAGGATCACCTGGAAAAGCGATGGCTGTTCAATTATTTTGGCGGATTTTCGATAGAAAAAGGCTCCCGCGAAACCGTAAAGTCGCTTTTATATGCGGCCGATCTGCTGAATAACCCTGAGAACCTGGTGGTGGTGTTCCCCCAGGGCGAATTGATCTCGAATCACGCTACAGACATAGCAATCGAACGGGGTATCGAAAGACTGATCCGTCATGTCAAAGGCCCTTGCCAAATAGTCTATTCCTGCGTGCTGATCGACTATTTCGAAAGCCTGAAGCCTTCGGCCTATATCCACTTGTTCGACTGCGGCGTTGCCGGTGAGGTGCCTTTTGATGAAATGGTGCAAAATATT
>JAFDZL010000162.1 GCA_018266935.1 Bacteroidota bacterium
CAGCCGATCATGATGGCTTTTCCGAAGGTTTAACGTTTGCGGGCCTGGCAGGTTTTCTCGACCCGCCCCGCAACGATGTGAAGGATGCCATACACCGCTGCACACGTGCAGGGATCCGCGTAGTAATGATCACCGGGGACCACCCCCATACGGCATTAAACATCGCACGCAAGGTAGGCCTGGCCTCGGACACCGAATCAAAAGTGATCAGCGGAAAGACACTTCCGCCGCAGAGCGGGATGACTCCGGAATGGAAAAATAAAATCCTGGATACCGTTATTTTTGCCCGGACGACGCCGCAACAAAAACTTGACATTGCGACCGTTTATAAGGATGCCGGCCACATCATAGCTATGACCGGTGACGGTATTAATGACGCTCCTGCTTTAAAGAAAGCAGATATCGGGATCGCTATGGGACTGCGGGGAACGCAAGTAGCCAGGGAAACGGCAGACATAGTACTCAAAGACGACTCTTTCACTTCAATCACGGAGGCCATCGCCCAGGGAAGGGCAATTTTTCAAAATATCCAAAAATTCGTGGTTTACCTGGTGTCGTGTAACCTGGCCGAAATACTAACCATTACCCTGCTGGGCGTCCTTACGCCAGGGGCCACCCTTTTGCCGCTGCAAATATTGTTCTTGAACGTAGTAACCGATGTGTTTCCGGCATTGGCATTAGGTCTGGGTAAGGCCGACCGTAACGTCATGCTGCGCGTGCCGCGTGATCCGGAAAAAGAAATTCTGCATCGCGACAAATGGTTAAAAATTATCGTGTATGCCATAGCGATGACGCTGGTGGTTATTGCAGCAGTTTGGTATGGGGATTATTGGGGGCATAAACCGGCTGTCCTGAACAACGTAGCCTTTCTTACATTAACCTTCGCACAGCTGGCACACGTCTTCAATATGCCGCATGAGCATTCACGGATAATTTCTAATGAGGTTACGGGAAACAAATTTGTCTGGGGGTCAATCACCCTGTGTTTGTTGATTGTTGGCGCCGCGTTCCTTATTCCTCAGCTGAAGGAGGTTCTCAGCCTGACCGCTTTACCATGGCAATTCTGGCTTATTTCTGCCATCGCCGGCCTGGTACCATTGACGCTCATTCAGACCATAAAATTTGTCGTTATTAAAGTCAAAAAAAGATGAAAAAACTGCCTTTAACTGTCAGAAGATCGGTGGAATTACTTGGTTTGTGCCTGGTCGTGCTGATCGTAGCGCAGGGAGGCCTGATAATCATGCCTTTGCTGATGGCTTTTTTTGTTAGTCTGATGCTGATGCCGCTTTTTCGTTTTTTCAGGAAGCTGAAAGTGCCCGAAACAATTGCGATCTTTCTGCCCATTCTTTTATTGACAATAGTTGTCATAGCTGTGATCTGGTTGTTTTCCGACCGGGTCGGAGCGCTGTTGAG
>JAFDZL010000163.1 GCA_018266935.1 Bacteroidota bacterium
AAATAAGGCTTATCTGGTCTGCATTTTCATAATAACATTCAATGCCGCTTTTAACGCTTTGCTTTAATTCTTCAATCGTCTCTCCTTCTGCAAATATGCCAACACCGACGGCTTCGGCGTAATAGCCGCCTTCCTCGGCTTCATGTACGAGAAATGTCAATTCCTTCATATCACAAATTTAATGAAAAATCGACATATTATCATTTCACTTCATCCGCAGTCCTTTTGATCAATCCAATCCCGGAAAAGAAAAATAGCAGCCCGATAATTCCAATTACTACCAGGGTTGAGGCATGCGCGCTTTTACCAATAATGGATGCGCCCGTATAGATGAGCCCGATGATACCCAGGATGGTCAATATCGCGCCGAATGTACGCTTCATGTTCATGACAGAAGAGTTTGGTGTATTTCGATAAAAAACAAATACCATACCCAAAATAAACCCTATATTTAATGATCTAAATATTATCGTTATGAACCCGGTATTACCCACTTTTATTATCGTATTTGTCGGCCTCATTATCCTGTTTAGTTCCTTTGTGACTATAAAACAGGGCACCATCGGCGTTATTACTGTTTTCGGCAAATACCGCCGCATTATGCATCCCGGCCTCAATCTGAAACTGCCGCTTATCGAAAAGATATACAGTCGCATATCCATACAAAACCGGTCTGTCGAACTGGAGTTCCAGGCGGTGACTATCGACCAGGCGAATGTTTATTTCAAGGCGATGCTGTTGTATTCGGTGCTCGACCAGATGGAAGAAACCATCAAAAATGTCGCCTTCAAGTTCGTCGATGAGCGTAACCTGATGCAGGCGCTGATACGCACTATTGAAGGTTCTATCCGGGCATACGTCGCCACGAAAAAACAGGCAGATGTGCTTACGTTAAGAAGCGACATAGTTCAGCATGTTAAGGAACAGCTTGACCAGGTGCTTGAAACATGGGGCTATCACTTGCAGGACCTTCAGTTGAACGACATTACTTTCGACGATGCGGTGATGAAGTCGATGAGCCAGGTCGTGGCATCAAACAATTTGAAAGCAGCCGCTGAAAATGAGGGCCAGGCCTTGCTGATCACTAAAACCAAAGCTGCTGAAGCGGAAGGCAACGCCATCAAGATCGCCGCTGAAGCGGAAAGACAAGCCGCGCAATTACGCGGGCAGGGTATCGCCTTATTCCGCGAAGAAGTAGCTAAGGGGATGAGCGCCGCTGCCGAAGAGATGCACAAAGCCGATATGGACACTTCTGTTATCCTGTTTACCATGTGGACAGAGTCCATTAAACATTTTGCTGAAAACTCGCAGGGCAACGTCATATTCCTCGATGGTTCGGTTGATGGCATGGAAAGAACGATGAAAGAAGTGATGAGCCTAAACCTCATGAATGTAGATCACGCCAGGAAGGGCAAATAGCTCAATTAATAAACTGGCGATAAGCCTAAACCTTTTGAATACAGATTCCGTCAAAAAGGAGAAATAGGTTTCTCTTTGATCGAATCGGTATGGGGTATGTGCGAAAGTTCTACGTTTTAGGTTTTCTTATCGTTTTTTCAGGGCTTGCAAAAGCCCAGCCGTACCGGCAGTTGTCTGCCGGGGATTTTGCTGGAGAGCCGCAGCGCGGCGGCCTGACAGTTGCTTCAACGGCGTGCTTTATTGACCTGAAGTACGACGTGCACGCGCGTAACGGGCATTATCAACTGAATTTTTATGTTAATCTCCTGGTTGACCGGGAGAGGTCGTGGATTGATCGCGAACGGGTTAATACTTCCGACATGCTTGCTGAGATATTAAAACACGAACAGGGGCACTATAATATTAACTACCTCGAACAGCAGGAATTGTTACATGTGCTTGAGGGCGGGCAATACACAGACAATTATAAGGAGGAAGTTTCAGCAATATTTGACCGCATCCACATCAAATATGATCAGCTGAATAAGGATTACGATGACGATACGGAAAATTCGCGCAACAGGAAACAACAGGCAAGCTGGGACAAATATTTTCAGCGAAGGCTGGGATTCACTATAGCCTCAAGGTAGTAAAAAGATCAGTGTACCAATAAATAATCGAGCCACAAAACAGAACCGTTATTATTGGCGTCCAGTTTATGGCCGCCTGTGATCGTGATCAGCATGGAATCGGCGTCGGCCGAATTTTGGCTTATTGGGATAGTGAATTTTTGATACTGTTGAATAGAGGCGGTATTGACCCATTTGCCGCTATCGACAAGTGAATAGTGATTGAATATCTGCACCTTTACGGATACGGTGTCATTTTCATTCAATGTGCATTTTACGTAACCGCTAAGCTCTTTCGGGTGTGAGTTAACCGGGAAAACATCGCTTGCGACCGTAGTATAAACGCCATTATAGAGTATTGTTGCCGCATACGGCCCGTGATAAGCTTCAGTGGTTGTCTGCACAACATAGCTGTTATAGGAGGGTGTGCATTCGGGGCAGCTGTTAGTGGTCCAGCCCTGCAATTTGTCACTTGTGGTCCATCCTTCGAAATCGCCGTTGGGTAGGTTAGAGGCGGGCAAGGAAGTCTCCTTAATGCAGGATTGCAAGACAATTATCAGAAGACAAATGATGAAAAGCGTAGCGGTTTTCATGAACCCTTTCACTATACACGCCTGCTTTACGAGCGGGAGGAGAAAAACGTTACGTTTTTGTGCTTAATTTTTTAATTATAAGGCACTTATTGGCTGTTATTTCTTATAATCGGAAATGTCCAGCCGATGATTACAGAAACTGTACTCGTGTTCCTGGTTTGAACAAACAATAGTAAGGCGGCCATCGGCAAACTGCTGCACTAATCCCCGGTACCACTCTACGCCTTGTTTATCCAGATTGGAAGTGGGTTCATCAAGCATCAGCATTGGCGTATCGGAACAAAATGCGAGCGCCAGTTTGAGACGCTGCTTCATGCCCGACGAGAAATAACGGATGGCCTTGTTCCTGCTCGGGTGCATGTTCAGCAATTCGATAATCGCGGCGTTATCCATACCTGTCCGGTAGGATTTGAAATTGAAATGCAGATCGATCATTTCAGTCAGTGTAAATTCTTCGATCAACTCCAGGTAAGGCGCTGCGAAACTCAAATGTTTATAAACGGTTTCAACTTCTATTGGTACTTCGCCGTTCAGGTATTTGATGCTGCCAGCCGAAGGAGAAAGACTGCCATTTAAAACACTTAATAAAGTGGATTTTCCCGAGCCGTTCGGCCCTAAAACAGCATAAGTTTCGCCCTGGGTAAAAGTATGATCGACGCCCCTGAATATCCAGTCGCGGTTGAAACGTCGCCCTATGTTTTGGAGGATAATTTGCATGTTCATGGTTCATGGATCATAGTTCATGGTAAGCACTTATCGGCTATGAACCATTAACTATGAACTATATGCCATTAAGTATTCCCGAACCCTTTCATAATCCCCCGCTGCGAGTTCGAAACGAAATTGATGATCTCGTCGCGCTCTACCGTAGGATTGAATTCAGCTTCAATGATATCCATCGCCTTGGTCACGTTGTACTTTTTCAGGAAGATAATGCGGTAAATTTCCTGTATTTCGTTGATGGTTTGGGCGGAATATCCACGGCGGCGCAGGCCGACAGAATTTATGCCTATGTATGACAATGGTTCGCGGCCGGCTTTTGTATATGGAGGGACGTCTTTACGCACAAGTGACCCCCCTGATATCATGCTGTGCGCGCCGATCTCAACGAACTGGTGCACTGCCGACGTGCCGCCGATGAAGGCATATTCGTAAACGTTGATGTGGCCGGCTAACTGCACCGAATTGGCGATGATTACGTTATCTCCGATCACACAGTCGTGCGCCACGTGCACATAGGCCATCAGCAGGCAGTTACTGCCAATGGTTGTGGTATTTTTATCCAAAGCTGTACCGCGATTCAAGGTAACGCACTCGCGGATAGTGGTATTGTCGCCAATGGTCACGGTGCTCGGCTCGCCGCGGTATTTCAGATCCTGCGGCGGGGCTGATACAACCGCTCCAGGGAAAATCCGGCAGTTTTTGCCGATGCGCGCGCCGTCCATAATGGTGGCATTGGAGCCAACCCAGGTGCCTTCGCCTATCTCAACGTCTTTGTGGATCGTCACAAAAGGTTCGATCACCACGTTGTCGGCTATTCTTGCCTGGGGGTGAATGTATGCCAGGGGTTGTATCATACTTCTTTCTCGTCTTTTTCTTCTTTAGTCTTTCTAACAATTTGCGCCATCAGTTCGGCCTCAACCACAATGCGCGATCCCACCATTCCGGTGCCTTTCATCTGGGCTATGCCGCGGCGTATCGGTGCGATGAGATTGCAGTAAAATATGATCGTATCGCCCGGAACAACTTTGTCCTTAAATCTCGCGTTCTCGATCTTCAGGAACAGCGTAATATAATTTTCAGGATCAGGGACAGTGTTCAGCACCAGGATACCGCCCGTTTGCGCCATGGCCTCTATCTGAAGCACACCCGGAAACAGTGGCTGACCCGGGAAGTGACCGGCGAACAAATCCTCATTCATGGTCACATTCTTTAATCCAACCACGTGGTTCTTGCTGATCTCCAATATCTTATCCACCATCAGCATAGGCTGGCGGTGGGGAAGAATATTCATAATGTCAACCGTGTCGTACACCGGCTTGGCATTAGGATCATACAATTTTATATGCTTGCGGCTACGCTCCTTTTTGATCAGTGTCTTGATCTTTTTCGCAAATGCCACGTTTGCCGCATGGCCCGGACGCGCCGCCATGATATGCCCGCGCAGCGGAACTCCAACCAGGGCCAGGTCGCCTATCATATCCAGCAGCTTATGGCGTGCCGGTTCGTTCTGGTGGCGCAATTCGATATTATTCAGTATGCCTTGCGGAGCAACTTTAATGTCCTTACGGTTAAAGATGCGCGCCAGGTGAGCCAGTTCCTCGTCATCGACATCTTTATCGACAACAACAATAGCATTGTTCAGGTCGCCGCCCTTGATCAGGTTGTGTTGTAACAACATTTCCAGTTCGTGCAGGAAGCAAAACGTCCGGCACGAAGCGATCTCGGTATTGAATTCCGAAATAGTGGATATGCTGGCGTGCTGGCTGCCCAATACCTGCGAATTGTAGTCCACCATGCAGGTAAAACGGTAATCGTCAAGCGGCATGGCCACCATTTCTACTTTGCGATCAGCTTCGGAATAGTGAATGTTGTAAGGTATATGGTAGTATTCCCTGTCTGCTTCCTGTTCGGCAAAACCGACATTGGAAATAGCGTCAACAAACTGGATCGAGCTGCCATCCATGATGGGAGTTTCGGGCCCGTCGAGATCAATCATCACGTTGTCCACCTCGAGCCCCACCAGCGCGGCCAGCACGTGTTCGATAGTACTAACGCTGGCGCCGTTTTGCGAGATGGTGGTACCGCGCGACGTATCGGTAACATTATCCACATCGGCGTCTATTACCGGCGACCCTTCAACATCGATCCGCCTGAATTTGTAGCCGTGATTTTCAGGCGCCGGATTAAATGTCATAGTCACCTTTTCGCCCGTGTGCAGCCCGGTACCTGATACGGTTACCGGCGCTTTTATCGTCTTTTGTTTTACGTTCATGGTATTCGGAGTGATCCCTGTTTACTTTCGCAATTCAGCGATCACTTTTTCTAATTCTATTATCTTTTTTTCAAGCGCCGGCAAACGGGTCACGGCTACTTCCACCCGTAAGTTTTCCAGGTAAGGGGCAAAAAAAGGTATACCGCCCCATTTTTTATTTTCTTCCGTGATATTCTTATTGATGCCCGATTTAGCCATTATAAGGCTTCCCTTAGCTATATTTATATGTCCAACCACACCCACCTGGCCTCCGATTACAACATTGCCGCCAATTTTTGTACTGCCGGAAACGCCTGTTTGCGCGGCGATGACTGTATTTTCGCCGATCTCGACATTGTGCGCTATCTGGATCAGGTTATCTAGTTTTACCCCTTTGCGAATGATAGTCGAGCCCATCGTAGCGCGATCGATAGTAGTATTTGAACCGATCTCAACGTTATCTTCAATGATCACATTCCCGATCTGCGCGACTTTATTATAAGTGCCGTCAGCCTGCGGAGCGAAGCCGAAACCATCGCTGCCGATAATGGCTCCGGAATGGATCACTACGTTGCTGCCTATTACACAATCGAAATAAACGACTACTCCGGGAAAAAGTGTCACGCTATCGCCACGGGTTACCTTATCAGCGATGTAGCTATTTGGCTATAGCTTGCAGTTGTCGCCGATCTTGGCCCCGCCTCCAATGTATGCAAATGCGACTATGTAG
>JAFDZL010000164.1 GCA_018266935.1 Bacteroidota bacterium
CGCCAAACGCCTGGTTTTGCCACCCTCAGTAAGTATCCCCCTTGCGACAGGATTTTATTTTCTTTTCAGGGTGATCTTACCGGACGGCGACATTTTCGCGTTCTTTCCGGGCTTTATCCTGGGTTACCTCTTCTATGACATGACGCATTATGCGATCCATCATTTCAACTTCAAAGGCAACATCTGGAAGAAGATCAAGCAGCACCACATGCTGCATCATTACCAGGATCCTGACAGAGGCTATGGCGTGAGCTCCCCACTGTGGGACAAGGTATTCCATTCCGATTTCCTTAACAAGAAATAAACATGGTTGATCATAATGTCAGGCATGACATTACAGTTAACCCCCGCTCTGTAATCGTTATTTCCCTTATTTCGTTAGGCTACCTCGTCATATCGTACTTCCTGGTCGGGTTTAAATCGGACCAGCTTATATTTATCGGCCTGGCCAATGCACTGTTCTACGCCTCGAATGTATCGCGTAAATTCCTGATCGCCTACCTGACCTTTGCGGGTTACTGGATCATCTTCGATTACATGAAGGCTTTCCCGAACTACAATTATGCTACCGTTCACATCGCCGGCCTGTACAATACTGAAAAACATCTTTTTGGTTTGCATTATCATGGGCAGTTAATCACCCTGAATGAGTATTTCAAACTTAACAGCAATACGTTGGTCGATGTGATGTCGGGGCTGTTTTACCTGTGCTGGATACCAGTGCCATTCGGGTTCGGCGTATATCTTTTCTTTACCAACCGGCGCGAATGTTTGCTTTTCACCCTCACTTTTGTGCTGCTCAATTTCGTCGGCTTTATCGGATATTATACCTATCCCGCCGCACCGCCGTGGTACGTGCAGGATTATGGCTTTGTATTTCACCCCCACATGCACGAGGGTATCGCAGGCCTGGCACGATTCGACGCCTATTTTCATGCGAATATATTCGGGGGCCTGTACACCAAAGGCTCCAATGTATTCGCCGCAATGCCGTCGCTGCATTCCGCTTACCCGATACTGGTGTTCTATTTCGCCTGGAAAAATAAAATGCGCATCGCCACCCCGATCTTTGGTGTCGTGATGGTGGGTATCTGGTTCGCGGCGGTTTACACCAGTCACCACTACGTGCTCGATGTGCTGGCGGGCATCCTATGCGCGATTGCAGGTATCGCATTATTCAACCTGCTGCTGGCCAGGTGGGCCTGGTTCCGGCGGTTCGTCGATAAGTACGAAAGCTTCATCAGGAAATAGCTTTTGGGGAATTTCCTGTACTAAATTCCATACTGTCCCGATACTACAAAAAGCTACATTTCCACTCCCGTAGCTTTAGAAGAACCCGGCATTTTGCACAACATAAGCATGTTATAGCCAGACAAATCCCGTATTTTTTAACAAGGCATCAAGTTTGATATTATCCCGGTATCGATCTGATGAAAATGCTTAAAAAGTTTACCTTACTTATTACGCTTATTTTTTGCAGCCAACTGCTTTTTGCCTCCGGCGGCGCCGATAGCTTAAAGCAGCGCCCTGCGTTGCTCGTAAACCATATCGACAGCCTGAAGAAACAACTGGAACTAACCTCCGATTCACTCAAAGGGTCCGCATATATCCGTATCGCTGACGAATATATCAGGTTCGACACGATCAGCAATCGAAAGGTACAGCGCGAATATCAGGATGCCGCCATCAGCAATGCCATGTCGGCGCTTCACTATTTTTCCAAATATGATGACTCGGTCGGCTTGCGCAGGTGTTTTGATAACCTGGCAAAGGTCTATCATGCCCAAAAGAAATATACACAGGCCAAATGGTTCACCCTGCAATCCAATGGCATCTCCCGTGCTTTCAACGACGATCCGGGGACAATAGCCTCGCTGCTGGAGCTCGCATCGATAAAAAGCGATATAGGGGATTACACCCTCGCCATGCGTGATCTGAACGAGGCCCTGAGCATATCGGGCCGGAAACATTATCCCCAAATGGAATCGCAGGTGCAGCTAAGCTATGCGATGTTGTATAACAGTTTAAAGAATCCCGGAAAAGCCGCGATTGCCTTGAAGCGCCACCAGGCCATTGACGACAGCATTAAAAAAGCAGAAGATGCCATGTTGCTTGCCAAACAAAAAGAGATCGATTCGGCTGAACTGGCGAAAAAAAAAGCTTATTTGACAGGCAGCAGCGCGCCCTACGCGTTCAGTTCTTCAAAAAAACAGCCTTTATTACCGTACTCTTATTTATCATCATTCTGATCACCGCCGCGCTGTTCTCACTGTATCGCCGTAAACGGAGAAATCACTGGCGTTCCATCATCCGGCGAAAAAAATAATCATATTGTCAGATTTCGAACGTTATTCGTATTGACTAAACCGGCGCTTGTCGTGTTTGTCATACCATATATGAAGAAACTAACCGGAGTTCTGCTATTAATAAGCGTTTTCCTGCTCGGCATATCAGCTATCGGCCCCAATCCGCCTAAAAAGAATTTCAAAAAGGAATTCCTCGACCGCATTAACGAAGCGCGTCACAAAGGCTGCAATTGCGGTGATGTTTATATGCCGCCGGCGCCCCCGCTTGTTTGGAACGACGACCTGGAAAAGGCGGCTATCGACCATGCGCAGGATATGTATTACAGAAACTATTTCAGCCATACTAGCAAGGATGGACGGACCATGTCTGACCGCGTGATCAATGCCGGTTACACCTTCAAAGGGTATAAAACTTTTACCGTGGGCGAAAATATCGCCGAAGGACAGATGACCATAGACGAAGTGATGGACGGCTGGCTGAAAAGCCCGGGCCATTGTAAAAACCTGATGAATCCTTCGTTCAAAGAGGTCGGTGTAGCGCAATTCAACCAATACTGGGTTCAGGATTTTGGCGGACGACAGCCGTTTTCGGCTTACGAGCAGCGCATGCTTAAAAGCGGAAAATATAAAATAATCCGGGGCGAACGACGATCCGGCGGCGAATAATTAAATTTGCGGGGCAATAAAATCGCCACCTTAATGTTTTAATAAAAACATCTTCTGCCCCACTATGAGATCATTTTATTTCCTACCCCCGTCACGAAGAACGATCGTGCTAAAATTTATTTTTTTGTTTTTAGTTATCTCATTGCCCGGTTTTGTTATGGCCAATGGGTTCAAATTCCGCATCAGGAACACTACAAAGAACCCCGTAAGCGTATTTTACCGTCTCAACCGAAAAGGAGGCAAATTCAGGGTAAAAAGCCTGATGACGCTGAAGCCCGGTGAAGAAAAGATCAAAGAGATCACAGTTTCAAAGGAAGACACCATATCGTTTTACGGGCAAAATGCGGAGGACCAAACGTCTGCCATCGTCCGGAAAGATTATCGGTCGCTTGAGTCGCAAAAAGACGGGATTTTCCTGGTGTCCATAGTCATTCCCGAAAAAGAAAACGCCAGTTTTGAATCGCTTGAGAACTTAAGCACCAAACTGGAGCGCAACAAGGTGCTGAACTTCCTGCTGAAAATGGACTCCTCGTCGATGAGCAGCATGTCGATGCTCGAGAATAATTTTCAGAATATATACCCGCTTGGCACTTTTATATTCGTCGATACGAAAACTAACAGGCTGCTTATACCGCCGCTCGAACCATCTTTCTGGAACAACAGCGAAACCTACCTGACCATACAGGACAGCCTGTATGATATGGTAAACAAGAACCGTCAAACACAAGCCGGCGCGCAGATAGGGGGCTTTGTGGCGCGCCTGTTCGACTCGCTGAGGGTGGGTAACACCGAAGAGCTTGAATTTAAAGCCAGGTTGTCGTTGTTGCGCTGGAAGCCGGCAGCAAATGCCAATATTTACCAGATCATCAACGACAAATCATTCCATGATTTCTTGCAGAACTGTTACGACCAGATCGACAACCCCGATGTGGAATATGGCCGGTACAGGCTCTATTTTCTTTCATCGTATGAGCGGATCGACGACCTCGAGATCTACGGCAAGCAGTTCTACAGTTTTGGCAACGAGGCTGATCTGTCGCTGATGAGTTCGCCGCAGTTCCAGTTATTCAGCACCAATCTGGGTATGCTTTACAGTAAAAACCGAACCATGAGTAATTACTTTTCGGTACAAAACGCCGTGCTGCGTACGAAGGCTTATGACTTTACCTCGCTTTTGTTCAATGGTTTCAAAAACAATATCAAGAGCAGGCTGCGCGAAGAGGAATACCAGGCCCAGCATCGTGAAGCGTCTAATATTATCGGTGAGTACAAAACGCTTGTCGATTATAACCCCGACCCTGTAAGGCTGAACCTGATGAAGCTAAATGAAAAGGATACCACCGCCGAACTGACGCCGATATTAACCACCGTTGCCGATCTGACGCCATTTACCTATATGGCGCCAGACACCAGCAAACAAGCCATTGCAGCTAACAAGAACGTGCAGGTGGAAAGTTATAACAATAAGGCAAGGATATTCAATTCGCACCTGAAGGAAATCAATACCCTCATTAAGCAGTTGGATGAAACCAATACAGACATTGTAAAAATGAGCGGGCCCGATAATGATGCCAAGTATATGCCTTACGCGAAGAATTCGCCGGGATTGCTGAATGAGATCATCGTCAGCAATAAGATCGTCCAAAAAGAATGAACCAGCATCATTTGGCGTAGGTTATTGCAAGAAAAATTCTTGATCATCTAAGGCCTTTTTGCTTTAAAAATTTGATGATGGCGGCCGGGTGATCTGTCTGCAAGCCCGTAAATCCCTTTGCCAGGGCTTGTTCCCAATCCTGCGCTCCTTCGCCCGCGCTTTGTATATCGGGCCAGGCCGGTAAATGCATCCCCCTGGCTGCTGACACCATTGCAGCCGAATATTCGTTCCATCCGCCGTCCAGCAAGTCAGGCTTATATTGAGCGATGAATGCTTTCATCGCCGCTTCATCTTTCACGTTACCGGGCAGGCTGACCATCAGGGGCATATCAGGCGCGGTCTGGCGCCAATCCGCAAATTGTGCCGGATTATTGATATAAACCAAAACCTGCTTGTCCATGCCGTACTGTTTGAGCATAGCGTAGGTGGCCGAGGCTGAGGCGTTCTTAAAATCGATATAGATATATATTTTATCCTTGCATAGACTCAGAATTTCTTCAAAAGTGGGTATTCTGTAAACCATCTTATTTAAGCTGTCCCTGCTTTTGACTTTTAATTGGCTGATCTCATCAAGCAAAAGATCGCTGACGTTGCCTTTGCCGTCCGTCATACGGTTCACGGTGCCATCGTGCATGCTGATGAGTTTGCCGTCTTTGGTCGTACGCAGGTCGATCTCCACATAATCGGCTTCGTTTTTGATGGCTTCGGCGTAAGCAGCGAGCGTATTTTCCGGGCAGACGACATGATCGCCGCGATGCGCAATAACGATAAAATTATGCCTTGCCGGCGGAGGAGGGTTGAACTGCGCGTTTACACTTGTATAGACAAGGCACAATAACGCCAGGAAATGAAATCGTCTCATGCCTTATTTCCCTACAGAAACTTTTTCCTCTGCCATTATTGAACTGATCTCATCGCCTACCTCATGATCTGCGTTCTTTTTGAAATCAAAGCCCAGCAGCCTGGCGATGCTCTGCGCGAGTTGTTTATGATAGGTGGTTGTCTGCGTATGCACAATACCCTCATGCGGCGTGTCGGGACCCATTACCACGAACCAGGTCTGCTCCGAATTTTTGACGTTAGAACCATGGTTTCGCCAGGCGTCCGGCGTGGTATCACCGCGGCCATGGTCGCAGGTTACGATAAGCGTAGTTTTATCCTTGTAGAAAGGATCGCTCTGGATATAGTTCCAAAGCTCTTTCAGATAAGCATCTTCGGTGTGGGCATCGTCAAGGTATAATTTGTAGTTACCTGCGTGGGCCATATCGTCGGTTTCGTCAAAGGCCAGGTAAAGCACACGTGGTTTATATGTTTTCAGGTATTCCTTCCCGAATTCGTAAGTCATAAAATCGATACGCGTATCGCCAAGGTAGTGCGGCGCCTGTTGCTGCAGTTCGTTAAGATATTTGATACGATCGTCCGTTTTAGCATCATCGAAATTGCTGTAGCCTGCATTTACCTTTAAACCTGAACGGCCGACATTGAATATGGCAGGGAAAACTTCCCACGAGGCGAAAACCGCTACTTTGTTCTCATATCCTTTTTGCTTATCCAGGTACTCCAATACATTTGTGTTAGGGTTCAGCACAGGGCTATTCGTGTTCATTCGCTCATCGGGAAAACCAGTAAAAATCTCACTATAACCGGGGTACGAAAAGTGATATTTATTGGCTACTTCATCGTTATTGCCCGCATCCCTGTCGCCGTAAAGCTGCCCGTTCGATGCAATAGCCGACCAGAAAAAAGGCATCAGCAATTTGCGGCGTTCCTCCGGTGCTGCCGCCCAGTAGCGCTTTTTAACACCCGCTTTATCATCCGTATATTTTGAGGCCAACAGCGCTGAATCGGCGCCGCGGTATAACTCCTGCCAGCGGAAGCCATCGAGTGTAACTATGACAACATTTTGGGTTTTGTGGGTTTGCGCCTGAAGCTGGGTGAAATACGCTAACGCAGAAAGCAATAAAAATATCTTTTTCATGGACTTGTTTTACTTGCCCAAAAGTATCGCCGCTATATTAAGCCCATTTTTACTGTGATTTAATTTATAAGCCTGTTGGTAAATAAGGGAATGTGGATAAATGCGCCGGATGAGGGTTATTTACATCTTTTTCCGATATTTAGCGCATTAATGGCCGACAATAAATTAACTGAATACCAGCTTTCGGACCTCGTTTCAAAATTCAATATCGATGCTCAAATAGCGTCGATAAAACCTTTTGGCTCGGGCCATATTAACGATACCTACCGCATTTACAACGCAGATGCCGAAGGGCACGACTACCTGCTGCAGCGCATCAACCACTATGTATTTAAGAATGTTCCATTACTAATGAGCAATATTGTTCATGTGACGGAGCATTTGAAGCAAAAGCTTTCGTCGCTACCAAAAGATGAGATCGAAAGAATGGTGCTTACGGTGATAGAAACCAAAGACCGTTACCCTTATTTTAAGGATGCCGCCGGTAACTACTGGCGCATGTTTTATTTCCTGAAAGGCACCAAAAGTTACGACCAGGTAACCAACGAAAAACAAGCCTTCGAAGGCGGCAAGGCTTTTGGCGCTTTCCAGGCGCTGCTTTCGGATATGGATGTAAGCAGGATCAAAGACACGATCCCCAATTTCCACGATATTGAATACCGGCTCAATAACCTGCATAATGCGATCCGCTCTGATAAGTTACACCGGGTACAGTACGTGTCGGAGGAGATCAGTTTTATTGAAAACCGCTCGGCCGATATGGGCGAGATCATGCGGCTGGGGAAGGCGGGCATACTGCCGTTGCGGATAGTGCACAACGACACCAAATTCAACAATGTGCTTTTGGATAGCGGCGACAAGGCCCAGTGCGTGATAGACCTGGATACCGTAATGCCCGGCTATGTGGCTTATGATTTTGGCGACTCGATACGGACCATCATTAATACCGCCGCCGAAGATGAGGCCGATACTGCTATGATTGGCCTGAACATCTCATTGTTCGAGGCTTATGCTAAAGGCTATTTACAGGCGGCGGCAGGCTTCATCACAGAGCAGGAGATCAACTCGCTGATCAAAGGCGTTTTGCTGCTCCCGTACATCCAGGCCGTTCGCTTCCTGACCGATTATCTGGAGGGCGATGTCTATTTCAAGATCCATACGCCGGGGCATAACCTGCAGCGCGCAGGGGCGCAGCTTGCCTTGGTCAAAAGGCTGGAATCAAGTAAAGAAAAACTTGAAGAAATCATTATAAATAACTGGAATAAAGTAAAATAAGGCAAAATATTTCAATGCGGACCATTTACAAATTAACGGTATTACTTTTAGCTATAACCTTTTTGTCAGTAAATAAAAAGGCAACAGGTAAAGAAAAGCACAAGATAAAACCGCAAAGCGACACGGCTATTATCGTCCCGCTTGGAGGCAACGCCTGGCGGACGGATAAGGATACATTGGGCGGCAAGATCACCAATGATGGTATAGTGGATTGGACTAACCCCGAAGCCGAATTTACCGCTTACGTGCGATTCAGCAAGCCCGGCAAATTTAAGATGTATTTAGACCTGTCTGCACCTAAAGGCGATTCAAGCTTTATTTACGTTTCGGTGGCCGGTGTTAAGCATTTGGTTGGACTGTGGCCCAGCGAAATGATCTACCACCGGGCCGGTGAATGGACCGTTTCGGATACAGGTTATGTTGCAATCACATTCAAAGGCCACCCGAAACATGGCAGTGTTTACGCAAATATCAAAGACATCAAACTGATCGGAGACGCTGTCGGCAGTAAGACTAATTACGTCAAAAACAACGATGGCGATTTCTTTTACTGGGGACGCCGCGGGCCATCTGTTCATTTGAACTATACCCTACCCAATGATATTAACGCAGAATGGTTCTACAATGAAGTGACCGTTCCTAAAGGCAACGACGTACTGGGCTCCTATTTTATGGCCTGCGGTTTTGGTGAAGGATATTTTGGTATGCAGGTAAACTCCCCTGCCGAGCGGCATATCCTGTTTTCAGTTTGGAGCCCATACAAAACGGACGACCCGAAGACAATACCGCAGGACGAGAAGATCATTATGCTGAAAAAAGGCGAAAATGTGCATACCGGCGAGTTTGGCAACGAAGGTTCGGGCGGGCAAAGCTATCTGAATTACATGTGGAAAGCCGGAAACACCTACCGTTTTCTGGTTCACGCCAAACCGGATGGCAAGGGCCGAACCCAATACACGGCATATTTTTATGCACCCGAAGTTGGCAAATGGCAGCTGATTGCCAGTTTTAGTCGCCCGAAAATAGATACCTATCTGAAGCACCTGCATTCGTTTCTTGAAAATTTCGACCCGGAGCAGGGCATATATACCCGGGAGGTATATTTTAATAACGAATGGATACGCGATAATAACGGCAACTGGACCGAACTGACCAAAGCAAAGTTCACCTGTGATAATACCGGGGCCAAAGGTTACCGCATGGATTATGCGGGCGGCGCAAAAAACGGATCCTTCTACCTGAAAAATTGTGGTTTCTTCAACAATTACACAATGCGAAATGCCTTGTTCGACCGACTGGCAAAGGGCAAAGTTCCGGGTATCGATCTGACCAGCTTGCCATAGCAGCAGTAATCCCCGCAACAAGCGGTTAAAACCCAAAGGCCGAATCGTTTGTAATATCCCTGACCAAATGATTCGAATTATGAGCGACTTTCGAACAAACGACCGGAATGAAATAAGAGCACTTGTTATTCATCAGCTTAACCGTGTTAACTGCACTAAAGGCTACCTGATCAGAAATTTGCCTGACTTGACAGAACTGGCCACGCACAAAAACCTGCAATTGGCTATAGCCGAAACCCTTGAGGACACTAAAAAACAGCAGGAACGCGTGGACGAAATATATGGTCTGCTGAACTCAAAAGCTTCTGACGACGGCTGCGAAGTGATCAAGGCCGTAATCGAAGAGGCCTATCACTTCGGGAACCGCAATAATGGACTGACGAAGATCATTAACGATATGGACATCATCCTTTATATGCGGCTTATCGAAAACATTTGCCTCACGGCTTTTAACATGCTTAAACATATTAATAAGTTTTTGGGTGATGAGCAGGTTACACAGTTGTTGCTGGAATGCTGCGACGAAAATGCTGATAACGACAAGCTGTTCAGACTGATAACAGAAGAATATCTGACCGAAAAGGTTCAATCCTAAAAAAAAGAAAAGCCGGACCACATGGATCCGGCTTTAGAAAAGTTATTTAATACCCCTATTAAAATAACTTATCAAAGTAAATGAATTATTAGTAGTTATCCAAATTTTGTAACTACTAATTTACATTTTTTTTACGCTGGTTTTCGGGCGGATATTGTTGATTTTAACACATAAATTTATCACCTGATAATATTTAACTTGCCTGAAAATTTACATAATGTTAAGAACCACTATTTTAACCGTTTTACTTGCGTTTATATTATCGCAGGTAAGCGCGCAGGAACTCTATATGCCGCGCGACATCAAGAAAGCCTATCAGAAAGGTACCCGTTCGATGGACGGCCGGCCTGGCAAAAATTATTGGCAGAATCATGCCCGTTATAACATCAGCATAGCTGTCGCCCCGCCAAAGCGTGATGTGACGGGCTCTGAGCATATCACTTATGTGAATAACAGTCCCGATACGCTCAGGCGACTGAACATGAAGGTGTATATGAACATCCACAAAGTAGGTGCGCCGCGACTTGGCGGACTGCAGCCCAATTATATAAGCGATGGCGTCTCAGTAGATACTTTCAAAGTAAACGGCGAAAGTAAAAACTGGAACAAGGCGGCTTTCACCAACCAGGCGGTTGCATTGTCAAAGCCGTTGATGCCGCATGATTCAGTACAGCTGGATGTCGCATGGCACTACCAGTTGGTTACAGGTCCGGGTCGTGAAGGTGTAATTGATTCAACCTCTTTTTATATCGCCTATTTCTACCCAAGGGTAGCCGTATATGACGACTACGCCGGCTGGGACAGGATAGATTTTAATGACGCCCTGGAGTTCTACAATGACTTTAACGATTACACTTTAAAGGTTACCGTTCCGAAAAACTATGTGGTTTGGGCCACAGGAACGCTTCAAAACCCGTCACAGGTGCTTCAGCCTGAATATGCGGAACGCCTGCAAAAGTCGATGACCAGCGACTCGACCATTCATATCGCTACGGTTGGTGAAATGGCTTCAAAAAAGGTGACCGCACAAAATGACTGGAACACCTGGACCTGGAAAGCCTCCGATGTGAGCGACATGGCAGTGGGTGTAAGCAATACCTACGACTGGGATGCAGCGAGCGTTGTTGTTGATGATGCTACCGGCCGCCGCGCCAGTATGCAGGCTGCTTTTAACGATAAGGCAGAAGATTTTCATCATTCGGTGCAGAATGGCCGGAATTCATTGAGCTGGCTATCGCACAACTGGCCGGGTGTACCCTACCCTTTCCCAAAAATGACCGCCTTTCAGGGATTTGCTGACATGGAATACCCGATGATGGTGAACGACAGCCATACCCAGGACGTGCATTTCTCGCAGTTTGTGCAGGACCACGAGATCGCACATACTTTCTTCCCATTCTACATGGGCATCAACGAAACCAAGTATGGCTTTATGGACGAAGGATGGGCGACCACATTTGAATTATTGATCGGAACAGCCGAAGTTGGTAAAGAAAAAGCGGAGGACCTTTACAAACAATTCAGGATAGCCGGCTGGGCTCATGATCCTTCAACGACAGAGGACTTGCCAATCATTACACCCGGAACTGAGTTGAAATATGGTTTAGGCAACAACGAATATGGTAAACCGTCGTTAAGCTATTTCGCGTTGAAAGATATGCTTGGCGACGAGCTGTTTAAGAAAGCCCTGCATACGTATATGGACAACTGGCATGGCAAGCACCCCATTCCGTGGGATTATTTCAATTCAATGAGCGCCGGTTCGGGCAAAAACCTGAACTGGTTCTTCCACAACTGGTTCTTTACCAATGGCTACATCGACCTGGCGCTGACCAAAGTGACCAAAGGCCAGGGTGACTACAAATTGGACATTACCAACATCGGCGGTTTTGCGGCTCCATTCGATATAAAAGTAACCTATGAGGACGGCAAGACCGATGTATTTCATAAAACACCGCAATGCTGGGAGAAAAATCAAAAGCAGACCGTTATTATCGTAAAAACAGCCAAAGCTATCAAAGCTATCAAGCTGGATGGCGGCATATTCATGGATGCCGACGAGCATAACAATACATGGACGGCAAACTAAACTAACAAGTAAACCAAACAAAAAAACCCGCCAAAAGCGGGTTTTTTTGTTATTCGAATGTGCGATAGTTAGCCATTTTGGATAGCATCATTCGCTTCGTCTGCGGCGCCTTTCACACGCGACCTGGCATTTTCAACGACTTCGCCCGCTTTTGATTTTGCTTTATCAACCATATCATCACGGTAATTAGACAGATCGTTAACAGCGCTCCTGAATTTTGATTTTGATCTCTCGATGGCGTTGTTGCCGTAATCGCGCAGATCGCCTGCTTTGCCTTTTACGTTATCGACCAGGTCGTTCACATAATCGGATATATCTTCGCGCAGGTCGGCGCCGCTGCTTGGGGCCAACAATAAAGCTACAGCAGCGCCAACCGCAGCGCCCGCTAAAAGTGCTACTATAATTTTTCCTGACTCTTTCATATTGTAAAATTTTCAAAAGTTTAATATAAATATAACAACACGATATAAATAGTGTTTAATGTTTTCATTAAAAAAACAACCAAACAAAAAAGTCCCGGCTGCAGGCCGGGACTAAACTCTTTTTGCAATAATTATAATCTATATCAAATAACCTTCACCTTTACTGCATTGGGGCCCTTGCGACCGCTTTCCACTTCGAACTCAACTTTGTCGTTCTCGCGGATCTGGTCGATAAGACCTGTAGAGTGCACAAAGATTTCCTGGCCGCCCTGAGCAGGAACGATAAAGCCGAAACCTTTTGATGCATTGAAAAATTTAACTGTACCTTGTTGCATTGTATTGATTTTTATTAATGAGGCGGCAAGGTAGGGATAATTATTTGCAATAAAAGAAAATATTTAATTCGTTATAATTTATTTATAGCACGCTTCATTCCAGCGTAATTCATTTTTCAATTGACGCAGGTCGGTATTTTTGCCGATAAGCACACACTCGATACCCGCTATGTCCGCAAAATCGACCAGGTGCTCAGCTGTCAAATTCTGGCTGTAGCAGGTATGGTGTGCCCCGCCGGCCAGTATCCATGCTGCACAGCCGGTTTTCATATCAGGGTACGGTTTCCAGAGCACGCGCGCTACGGGCAGTTTAGGCAGATCGTGTTTGGGCGCGACGGCCTCCACCTCGTTTACCAAAAGTCTGAAACGGTTGCCCATATCGATCACCGAGGCATTCAGCGCGCCCCCCCCCGCTACGTTGAACACCAGCCTCACCGGATCAGCTTTGCCGCCGATCCCCAGCGGATGTATCTCGCATTTCGGTTTGCCGTCAGCGATAGATTCACAAATTTCCAGCATGTGTGAGCCTAATACCATTTGATCGTTCGGATCAAAGTGATAAGTATAATCCTCCATAAACGCATTGCCGCCCCTCAAACCGCTGCCCATCACTTTCATCGCACGAACCAAGGCGGCTGTTTTCCAGTCGCCCTCTGCGGCGAAGCCATAACCCTGTCCCATAAGCCGCTGGGCGGCTATGCCGGGCAATTGCACCAGGCCATGCAGATCCTCGAATGTATCGGTAAAACCCTTATAGTTACCATCCCGCAAAAAGGCCTTCAGACCTAGTTCGATCTTGGCCGCGTCGCGTAATGAACCGTATTTTTCGCCGCCCTTTTTCAGGGACGGACCAACCGCATACCGTTCCTCGTACGCTGCGGTCAGCTTATCAACCTCGGCGTCGCCAATACTATTGATCACTTTCACCAGGTCGCCTACGCCGTGTGTATTTACTGAATAGCCAAATTTAAGCTCAGCCTCCACCTTGTCGCCTTCAGTAACGGCCACAAAGCGCATGTTATCCCCAAAACGGACAAAACGGGCACCCTGCCAATCGTGCCAGCCGGCAGCGGCGCGGCACCATATATTGATCTGCTCCAGAACTTCACTGTCCTGCCAGTACCCCACAATCACCTTGCGTTCCAGCCGCATACGCGACATGATAAAACCGAATTCCCGGTCGCCATGAGCGCTTTGGTTCAGGTTCATGAAGTCCATATCGATGCTTTCCCAGGGAATATCGCGGTTGAACTGCGTGTGCAGGTGTAATACCGGCTTTTGCAGTATTCTCAACCCGCCGATCCACATTTTGGCCGGTGAAAACGTATGCATCCAGGTGATGATGCCGATACAGTTTTTAGCTGTATTCGCCTCCTGGCAGATACTATATATTTCCTCGGGCGATTTTACCGTCGGCTTGAAAACCACCTTGACGGGTATTTGTTCGGCAGAGTCCAATGCTTTGGCAATCTGCTGCGAATGTTCGGCTACCTGTTTTAATGTTTCCTCGCCGTATAGGTGCTGGCTTCCTGTTATGAACCAGACTTCGAATGCTTTTAGATCGATCATATTGCTTTATTAAGTCCGAATGATTGTATTTTACCAATGTATTATTATACCTGCAATATTCTTGAGCGTTCATTATTCAGTGTTGACCGTAGTACGATCCCGGCCCGTGCTTTCGCTCGTAGTGCTTTTTGATCAGTGAATCTTTAAGGCGTGTACAATCAGGATTGATTTGCTCGGTCAAATAAGCCATTTGCGCTATCGATTCCAGTACGGCGCTGTTGTAAACCGCTTTATCGGCCGATTTACCCCAAGTGAACGGCGCATGGTTACCGACCAGGACCATTTCCACCTCGTGGTAATCCAGTTGGCGGTCATTCAGACAATTCATGATCTGGAAACCGGTTTGATACTCATAATCGCCTTTGATCATTTCATCATCCATCGGTTGCGCGCAGGGAATATCGACCGTTTTGTGATCGGCATGTGTAGTGCCATAAATCGGAATATCACGTTGAGCCTGGGCCCACGACGTGGCGTAAGTGGAATGCGTATGACAAATGCCGCCTATATCCCAATGCTTGTACAATACGGCGTGAGTTTTGGTATCAGATGATGGTCTGAGGTCGCCTTCAATTATATTGCCGTCAAAATCCACGATCACCATTTTGGCAGGTGAAAGCTCCGCATAAGGTACGCCGCTCGGCTTGATGGCGAACACCCCCAGCTCACGGTTTGCCGCGCTCACATTGCCAAAAGTGAAGATCACCAGGTTGAGCTTTGGCAATTCCATGTTAGCGTAATAGGCTGCTTCGCGGATATGCTGGTATTTAGCGTTCATGAGTTCTTTTCGTGTTCAATGTATTTGCCTAACTCCAGGTAACGCCGGTAGCGTTTCTCGTAGAAGCCGGCTTTGTTCCCATCCGGGAAATATTCTTTATCAAATCCTCCACCCATGGCATGCATGGCATCTTCCACTTTAGGATAAATGCTTGCCGCTGTCGCCGCGAACATCGCCGCACCCAATGCGCAGGTATGTTCAAACTGGTGGATACGGATAGGCATCTGCATCACATCCGCCATCATTTGCATAATATAAGGCGATTTCTTTGCCACGCCGCCAATGCCGATAAGCCCTTTCACAGGTACACCTTCGCTTCTGAAACGTTCTACGATATTTTTGGCGCCGAAACAGGTGGCTTCCGCTAAAGAGCGGAAAACACGGGGCGCATCACTGCCGAGGCTCAACCCGGTTATTGCTCCTTTCAATAACTGATTAGCATCAGGCGTGCGGCGTCCGTTCAACCAGTCGACAGCCAGTTCCGCATCTTCATCCAAAGGCAAAGCCGCGGCCTGCTTGCTAAGTTCGGGTATTATTTTGGAAGATATTTTATCCCTTAATTCCGCGTCATCAACAAACTGTAACGGCCATTCGAGCAGTTTCCTGAACCAGGCATAGGTATCGCCAAAGGCCGACTGCCCGGCTTCCATCCCGATCATACCCGGAATTACTGAGCCATCCACCTGCCCGCAAATGCCCCGGACTAGTTTGTGCTCAAAATCAGCTTTAGGGGCCACCAGCATATCGCAGGTCGAGGTACCCATTACCTTGCTCAAATGATAAGGTTCTATCTGGCCGCCAACCGCACCCATGTGCGCGTCAAAAGCGCCCACGCCGACTATTACATCGCTTGATAAACCCAGTCGCTTTGCCCATTCGGTACCCAATGTTCCCGCGGATTGATCAGAAGTGTAAGTTTCTTTGGGAAGACCTGCCGCATAGCCTTTCAGCAACGGATCGAGTGATGAGAAGAATTCATCCGGCGGGTAACCGCCAAAAGCCTCTGACCAAATAGCCTTGTGCCCGGCTGAACAGCGCCCGCGTTTGATGTGGTCCGCATCGGTGCCCCCTGTAAGCAAAAAGGGTATCCAGTCGCAATGTTCTACCCAGGTATAGCAGGCTTTGCGCACCAGCCCATCGGTACGAAGGACGTGAAGCAATTTGGCCCAAAACCATTCGGACGAGTAGATACCACCGACATATTGCAGATAATTGATGTCGAATTTTCCGGCGTGTTCATTGATCTCACCCGCTTCCTTAACGCCCGTATGATCCTTCCACAGCACGAACATCGCGTTGGGATTGTTTTCAAAACCCGGCGTCAACGCCAGTGGCATACCGGCGTTATTTACAGCGACCGGCGTAGATCCCGTTGTATCTACAGCAATTGCCTTAACCGCCGATGCTACTTCAGGCCCGGCTTTCCTGATACAATCTTTGATCGTTTGCTCAAGCCCTTCGATATAATCCAGCGGATGTTGCCGGAACTGGTTCTGCGCCGGGTTGCAGTACAATCCTTGCTGCCAGCGCGGGTAATTGAATACGGAAGATGCAAGCTCGTGCCCGTTCCGTGCGTTGACGATAACCGAACGAACGGAATCGGTGCCATAATCCACTCCGATGACAAATTGATCTGCCGGCATAGACGTTATAATTGATAACCCGGATGTCCGGGCAGGTAAACTTAAAGAATAATTGTAAATCTTACACTAAAAAGTGTAGAAGGCCTATTCCTTAGTTGTCTGCGGCGCGGGAGATAGCTGCTTTGATTTTAAGAAACCCATGAAATGGCCGCTCTTTTTGTCAGTCGAATCGAATGTCAACTTGTTCGTTTTCTTTTTCATCCGGATGAACCGCTTTTCGATAAATAGCCATGACAGGCAGGCCAGGGCATAAGTTATCATCATCACCTCGAAAAGGTTGACATTCTTGACCCAGTGTTCCTGCATGATCACTGTTAAGATCAATCCGTGATAAATATAGGTTCCGTATGAAATGTCGTTGCCATGAAGCAAACGCTCCGCCGTCCGGGGAGCTGTATAGGCCAGGGATATTAAACAAAAACCAAGCAGCGTAATATAGTGCAATTGGAAAACCAGCGGATCGATATAACTAGAAAAAAACAGGTTCAGCGCTATATATGCTACAAGCCAATAAAGTCCCTTGTTATAAATAAGCGGCGAACGGTATATCTGCGACCTTTGAAAGATCACGCCGATCAGAAACATGTAAAAATGCGGTATAAACGAAAGCCCGATCAATTTGAAAAAACCGGTGTCGTTATACGCAACCTGGTACCAGACGAAGCAAGCGATAAACAACGCCAGGAGGCCGAAGAGTAAATAATTAATCTTATCCTTTGGCACCAGTTTATAACACAGGGGCAGCAGGACATAAAACTGCAGTTCGACGGTAATACTCCATAAACTTCCATTATAGGAGCCAAAGCCGTAATTGCTGAGAAATCCGGGTGTGTAAATGAGTCCTGCAAGCTGGGCCGGAAACCACACAGCCGCCTGCTTGTTAAGAAAACTTACTCCCGTTATTGCAATAACAATAACGGAAAAAATAATACATGCCCACAAGCCGGGATATATCCTCAATATCCTGTTGCGAAAATATTGTTTTAAATCAGGGTTACGTTCGTACGACGCCGAGATCAGGTATCCGCTAATAATAAAAAAAACGGGGACGCCCGGAAACAGGTCAAATAGTTTGAGCCCAAAGGCGGATACCGGTTTATTTAAATGCTGGAAATAATGATCGACAATGACCTCTGTTGCCGCAAGCAGCCTTAAAAGGTCAAAATTATTAACTCTAAAATCTGGATTTTGTTCCATTAAACCGAGGTTTAGTGCCCTGACGACTTTATACTGTTACGCAAACTGGTGTGTTTCAAAACTAAACAAATTTATTTTCGGTTCAAATAAGGTCGTACCTAATTGCGACCACCCATTTTAGCCCGGCAAAAGGCACCGGTCGTACCATTTTCGTTGCATGTAGCGTTGAGTACTTATATGCCGTATTATAAAAACAAAACACGCTGATACCAGTATGGTGCACCCCCATTTTTCGAAGAATCTTTTATTTATTATTTGCTTATTACTCCTAACCAGTTCATGTGCTAACCATACTTATACGTCCGCGCTATACCACCATGATATTGCCTATCAGCCTAAGCCGGCATCATTCGATTCCACAAAAACAGCCACCTACCTTTCGGGCGGGATGAACCTTTATACCGATCCAACCTGGGCTGACTTCATCAGCATGGGGCAGGCGAACCTGAGCCGGGCACACGTCTTTAAAAATGCCAACCTGTCGTATGGCGTTTTCGGCGCGGTGGGCGATTACCAGGCCGGTACTTCAGGAAATTCGCCTTATAACTTTACCCATAAATATTTTGAGGCGGTTGGCGCAAGGATTTCCGGCGATCTCTATACACCTTACGAACGGATGGATTTCCGGTACATTGGTTTTGAAGCTTCCTATAGCCGTGAATTTGGCGCTTATGCGGATTTCAGGAAGTTTCTGAGCCAGCAACCCCAATTCCGCGCAGACACAAGGACAGAGCTATACACGCTGGGCCTCACATCGGAGATCCTGTTTCACAACGAGAACGATGTGAACATTCAACATGGGTTGCGCGTTTTTCTTGGAGTAACTTTTGGGCCAAATCCTTACACAGGCACCAACTATATTTCGCAAGACCTAACCCCAAAGCCTTTTAGCCAGATCTTCCCGCGCGTAAGCTATTTTTTGAAGGTTCACGATTTTTTCGCCGTGATAGAAGCCGGTAGTGAATTCTCGCTGAGGGCAGGCGTAAAATTTTGATCAATCTGAATAAACGCTCTGAATCCCATCGCGGAGATTATACCGCGAAGCCATAACTTCGCCGTAAGCGCCTGCGGTACGAACAGCGATCAGGTCGCCACGGAACGACTCGGGCAATTCCACATCTTTCTGGAAACAATCTGTGCTTTCACAAATGGGGCCGACAACGTCATACTTTAAGATTTGAGATTTGAGATTTGAGATTTGAGACTCATTTTCAAACTCGCGTGTTAAATTTTCAATTTTCATATACGCCTGGTACAGCATCGGACGGATCAACTCTGTCATGCCCGCATCCAGGATAAGGAAATTTTTCTTTTGGCCATTCTTCACATACAGCACCCTTGAGATCAGCGATGCGGACTGCGCCACCAATGCCCGACCCAATTCAAAATGTACCTCCTGGCCGGATTTGATATGCAAGAAATCTTTGAAAACCTTGAAATAACCTTCGAAATCAGGGACTGGATTTTGATCGGGGTTGTGATAGTCCACCCCAAGCCCGCCGCCCGTGTTCAGAACTTTTACCTGGAAACCATGATCTTCGAACCAATCCTGCATTTCATTAATGCGCACACAAAGACTTTTATAGACTTCAAGGTCGGTTATCTGTGACCCGATATGAAAGTGGATACCCACAAACTGCAGGTTAGCACATTTACGCAGCGTATCCGCCACTTCGTTCAACTGCCAGCCATTGATACCGAATTTATTTTCATCAAGGCCGGTGGTGATAAAATGATGGGTATGCGCATCCACATTAGGGTTGATGCGGATGGCGACACGTGCTACCTTATTCTTTGCTTTAGCAAGCTCATTGATAATATTCAACTCCTGTATCGATTCGACATTGAAGCAAAAGATATCGGCATCCAGCGCGGTATTGATCTCTCTGTCCGACTTCCCTACCCCGGCAAAAACAATCTTGCTTTTATCAAAACCGTTCGCGATTGCAGCACTCACTTCGTTGCCGCTCACACAGTCGGCCCCAAAGCCAACCGATTGCACCGCCGCCAGCACCTTTGGGTTGAAATTGGCCTTCATAGCATAATGCACGTGGAAGCCGTATTTGTCAGCAGCTGTTATGCAGGCGTTTAACGTCTGGTACAGCAAACCAAGATCGTAGTAATAGAAAGGGGTTTCTAAAGTATTGAAACGGGAGATGGTATTAGTGTCGAACATTTCGTTTAATTAACACGTCATTGCGAGAAGCGTAGCGCCGAAGCAATCTCCGAACTATACATTGTGGTTTTGATTGTCCTGTGAAGAGATGGCTTCGTTCCTCGCCATGACGTTCTTTTTAAAATAATCTGTTATGCAAACTCCTTAGTGCCTCTGTCTTGTCTGAAGTGTTTATCAACACCGACAAATTATTCTCACTGCCGCCATAGGATATCATCCGGATCGGGATATGCTTCAGGGCATCCAGGACGCGGGCGGCATAGCCATGTTTTTCGGCGCCAAAATCGCCCACGACACAAATAATGGTCAGGTCTCTGTCAATATCGACCGTACCAAAAGCACCCAATTCCTTTTCTATCTCAGCTAAATGAGTCGTATCATCGATCGTCAGCGATACGGCCACTTCCGACGTAGTGATCATATCAATTGACGTTTTATAGCGCTCGAACACCTCGAATAAACGCCTTAAGAAGCCATAAGCCAGCAACATGCGGCTGGATTGCACCTTGATCGCAATGATACCATCTTTCGCAGCGATGGATTTGATCTTGTCCTTTTCGCTTTCGTTTGTGATCAGCGTACCGGCGGCTTTAGGGTCCATCGTATTCAGCAGACGAACAGGTATCTTATATTTCTGCGCCGGAAACACACTCTGCGGGTGCAATATCTTCGCGCCGAAATAGGCCAGCTCAGCGGCTTCGTCAAAGGAAAGCTGCGCGATCGGTGTAGTTCCTTTCACAATGCGCGGATCATTGTTGTGCATGCCGTCAATGTCGGTCCATATCTGGACTTCTTCGCTGCGGATAGCCGCTCCGATCAGCGATGCGGTATAATCGCTTCCTCCCCTGCGCAGGTTATCGATCTCGCCGAATGAGTTGCGGCAGATATAGCCCTGGGTAATGAACAGGTTAATATCCGGGTGCGCGTCGAGCAGCGGCGTAATATGTTCGGTGATGTAATCGACGATAGGCTCGTTGTCCTCGTCTATCTTCATGAAATCCAGTGCCGGCAGCAACACCGACGGCAGACCGATCTCCTTCAGATAAACATGATATAAAGTCGTTGAGATCAGTTCGCCCTGTGCCAGCACGACCTTCTCCTCGATATTAGTAAACAGGTCTTTGGACAGGTTGGTAAGCAGGCCGAAATGATAGTCTATCACTTCCCTGCCCTGCTCCAGGTATTCGGATTTGGCGTACAGTTTCTTAATGAAAATTTCATATTTATCCTTCAACGCTTTGATCAGCACGGCAGCTTTAGCCTTGTCGCCGGCGAGGTAAGCCTGCCCTATCTCAACCAGGTTATTTGTGGTGCCCGATACCGCTGACAACACTACGATCTGCCGCTCGGAAGGGTCTATAATATCCAGCAGTTTTTTCATCCGCTCAGGACTCCCCACCGATGTACCGCCAAATTTTAAAACTTTCATTTTTTGTTTCTGTTTACCACAAATGATTGATATTCTTGTATTGATTTTGAGGCGCTAAAAATAGGATTTTTAACAACCATATACCTAAAATGATCAAAATAAAATTCGGCACCGACGGATGGCGGGCCATCATCGCCGACGATTTCACCGTCGAAAACGTAAAGCGCGTAGCCTATGCAACCGCGCTCTGGCTCAAACAAAATTTCAAGGAACCTTCAGCAGTCGTAGGCAACGACCCGCGTTTTGCCGGGCCTATGTTTGCTGATGTAACCGCCCGCGTACTGGCTTCGCAGGGCGTGAAAGTCTATCGTGCCGAAAACGCTTTTGTTTCCACCCCGATGATCTCGCTGGGTACGGTCAGAACACATGCATCGGCGGGTATTATCATTACCGCCAGTCACAATCCCCCGGCATACAACGGCTATAAGATAAAAGCCAGCTACGGCGGACCGGCTACACCGGATGATATCGAAAAAGTAGAATCGCAGATCCCCGAAACGATCAGCCTGGATTTGAAATCCGTTTCGGACTATCAAAAGGCCGGGCTGATAGAATCTATCAACCTGGAGGATATGTACGTCGCTCATGTGGAAAACAACTTCGACCTGGAATGTATTCGTACCAGCGGCCTCGGCTGGGCCTACGACGCTATGTATGGCGCGGGCATGAACGTGATGGAGCGTCTTTTTCCTGATATTACACGTATCCATAGCGACGCTAATCCCGGCTTTGCGGGCCAGGCCCCTGAGCCGATACAGCGTAACCTGAAGGAATTTGAGGATATTATCAAAATGTCGGAGGGTGAAGTAGC
>JAFDZL010000165.1 GCA_018266935.1 Bacteroidota bacterium
CACTTAAGGGGAAACTTTCACTTGGAGTTGGTAACGTGCTGTTTCGCAAAGGATTGGTGGTTACCCAATTTATATTTTCTATTGTATTGATCATCGGTACCCTGATCATCAACCAGCAATTGAAGTTTATTAGGGAGAAGGATCTTGGATACGATAAGACATATGTGTTTGGAGTGAACATGGGTGGTATCTATGGACACTATGATGCCGTGCGCGCAGAATTGATTAGCCAACCCGGAGTGGTGGACGTGACCCGCGCGGGTGATAATATTGTCAATATTGACAATAATACTGGCGATACGGATTGGGATGGCAAAGAGGCCAAGCGTAGTTTCCTAATTCACCCACTGAATATCGATGAAACTTACATTAAATTCTTTAAGCTGAAAATGGCGACCGGCAGATCATTCAGTGGCAGTAAAGCAGACTCTGCACATTATATCCTGAACGAGACCGCTGTAAAAGAAGCCGGTATCAAAGACCCGGTTGGTAAACGATTTAGTCTTCACGATAACCGGGGAACGATCATTGGCGTAGTAAAGGATTTCTATTTTGCCTCGCTGAAGCAAAAGATAGAACCGGCTATTCTTTGCTGGGCGCCTGAAAATTGTGCTACGATATTCATTCGTACTTCCGGAAAGGACGCTCCGAAAGCAATCGAGGCCGCAGAGAAAGCTTATAAAAGTTATAACTCGGTCGTTCCTTTTAGCTACGAATTCCTGGATGCTACCTATGATTCACTTTATAAGACTGATGAACGGGCAGGTACCTTATTCAGCATTTTTGCAGGCATAGCGATATTCATTTCCTGCCTTGGATTGCTCGGCCTGGCTACCTACACAGCGCAGGTTAAGGTGAAAGAGATCGGCATCCGCAAAGTGCTGGGGGCAAGCGTAGCCAATATTACCGCGATGCTTTCAAAAGATTTCCTGAAGCTGGTTTTGTTGTCGCTTGTCATTGCTGTTCCAATAGCCTGGTACGTCATGTACAAGTGGCTGCAGGATTATGCTTATCAGATAAAGATACAATGGTGGGTGTTTGCATTAGCAGGAATATCAGCAATCGTCATCGCTTTTTTAACCATCAGCTTTCAGGCTATTAAAGCCGCTCTGGCAAACCCGGTTAAGAGTTTGCGGAGCGAATAAGATTTATTTTAAAAAGCCTGCAACCTGTTGCTGTTTAACAGCGTCTGACATATAACCATTTCAGCTAAACGGTATGATCAGAAACTATATCAAAACAGCCTTCCGCAATCTTTTGAAGAACAAAGGTTTTACAGCCATCAACGTGCTGGGCCTGGCGCTCGGTTTAGCAACCTGCCTGCTTATCGTTTTTTACGTATTTGATGAGCTGAGTTATGATAAATACAACGTCAACGCCGACCGCATTTACCGGATCAATAATGATATCAAATTTGGTGGGAATGAAGGTACCTATGCGGTGTCACCAGCTCCTACAGCTGCTGCGCTGAAAGCTGATTTTCCCGAGATCGAACAAGTGGCAAGGTTTAGGGACAGGGGCGGCAACCAGGTTAAAAAGGGTACTCAAAATATCCAGGAAAATGCCATGGTATATGCCGACCCAGAAATTTTTGATGTGTTTACCCTGCCGATGATCAGCGGCGATCCTAAAACTGCTCTAAAGGAACCGCATACCGTTGTTATCACCGAAAAGATTGCCGAAAAATATTTCAATACCACGAATGCGGCCGGAAAGGTGTTAACGTTTAATGATACCGCACTTTATAAAGTGGCGGGGGTTATTAAAAACATCCCACCCCAATCGCATTTTCATTTCGACTTTTATATATCGATGTCAACGCTGCCTGAAAGCAGGGAAAATGCATGGTTCAGCAATAATTTTGCGACGTACATTCTGTTCAGGCCGGGTACCGACGTTAATGCTTTTAAGGCTAAACTGCCCGAGTTTATGCACAAGCATGCGGGGCCCCAGTTGCAGGATATCCTGCATTTGACCTTTGCCAAATTTGAACAAAGCGGCAATTATTTCCGGTTCAGTCTTATTCCGCTTACTGATATCCATTTAAAATCGAACGCCCAGGCCGAACTTGAAGCCAATGGAAGCATTCAAACTGTTTATATATTCTCTGCGATCGCGGTACTTATATTACTTATTGCCTGCGTCAACTTCATGAATTTATCGACAGCGCGTTCATCAAACCGGGCGAAAGAGGTCGGTGTGCGCAAAGTGCTTGGCTCGGCACGTAAGAACCTGATAGCGCAATTTTTGACCGAATCGATTATTGTAACGCTGATCGGCGCGGTGATAGCGGTAGGCGCGGCTTGGGCGTTGCTGGGACTTTTCAACAATTTGTCGGGCAAACAACTGGCAGTAACACCGCAAATATTGGCCTGGTTACTTCCTCTGATGGTGCTTTTTATCATAGTGGTAGGCTGCCTGGCAGGGTCGTATCCCGCTTTATACCTATCAGGATTTCAGCCAATCGAAGTGCTTAAAGGCAAACTGGCTGCAGGGTTTAAGCACAGCATGATGCGCAACGTACTGGTCGTTGGCCAGTTTGTGATCTCCATTGGGCTGATCATTGGCACGCTGGTTATTTATAACCAACTGAAATATATTGAAAATAAGGATATCGGTTTCGACCGCGAGCATATCGTAACGGTCTGGGACACATGGACCCTTGGAAACAAGGCCAAAACGTTTAAAGAGGAGGTAAAACGGTTGGCCGGGGTACAAAACGCTACTATGACTTACTATTTGCCCACCGACGGCGCTAATAACAATTCGTCCGTATTTAAAGACCCGGTATTGGATCAAAAACGCGCCGTTTTGACATCAACATGGGAAGTTGATCCGGATTACATACCAACCCTCAATATGAAGGTGATAGCCGGGCGGAATTTCTCAAGGCAAATGAGCACCGATTCCACCGCGGTAATTATCAATGAGGCTGCCGAAAAATTGCTGGCTTTTCCCAACCCGCTGGATCAAAAGATTTATGTTCCGCAGGATAATATGGCCAAGATCATGAAGCCTTACCATATTGTCGGCGTTATCAAAGACTTCAATTTCAAATCGCTGCGCGAAAATGTGACCCCTATGGTCCTTTTCAATGCAGACAACACGGGTGCATTAAGCATCAGGATGAAATCGTCAGATCTGAAAGGTCTGGTTGATCAGATCAAAAATAAATGGGCCGCATTTTCGCCAAATCATGAGTTCAATTACTCGTTTATGGATAAGGATTTCGATAAGCTTTACCGTACGGAACAGCGCACAGGTCAAATTGCCGTGGCATTCACATCGTTGGCTATCGTCATCGCCTGCCTGGGCTTGTTTGGCCTGGCCGCTTACGCCGCCGAACAGCGTACCAAAGAGATCGGCATACGCAAAGTGCTGGGTGCTAATGTTTCCACAATCGTCGGCCTGCTTTCGAAAGATTTTGTAGGGCTTGTAATGATTGCGATCGTTATTGCGGTTCCGGCAGCCTGGTATTTTATGCATAAATGGCTGCAGGGATTTGCCTACCATCAAAATGTGCAATGGTGGATAATAATTGCCGCGGGTTTAGGCGCAATACTGATCGCGTTCGTTACCGTTAGTTTTCAATCCATCAAAGCCGCGTTGACGAACCCGGTGAAGAGTTTGAGAAGTGAGTGACAAGAGATTAGAGGTTAGGAGATTTTCTTTCGGACTTTCCGACTTGTGCGGACTTTGGACTAACAAAACTGTATCATAACCGTACACCACAGTGTTACACAAGCGGACAACTATCCGCTTTTTTATTTTTGTAATAACTTGTTTTTCAATGCGTTGATCATTTGGTACTTATTTTCGCAATATTGAGCAAATCTTCACACCAATGATCAAGAACTACCTGAAAGTTGCCTGGCGCAACCTGTTTCGCAATAAGTTTTTTTCAGCAATCAATATTCTTGGCCTGGCCCTGGGCATGGCCTGCAGTATTCTCATTCTGTTGTGGGTACAAAATGAATTGAGCGTTGACGGATACCATGTAAACGGCCGGAATATTTACGCGATTATCGAGCGCCAATATTACGATAATAAAGTAATGGGTCAGTATAGCGTGCCGGGGGTGTTGGCAAATGAATTGAAAAAAGTATTTCCGGAAGTAAAGTATGCTACCGGTTTTGATGGTGGCGCGCAAAATACCTTCCAGGTAGGCGAGAAGATACTAAAACTTAATGGTGCGGCAGCAGACAGCGATGTTTTCAAAATGTTCAGTTATAAGCTGTTGGAAGGTCAGCCACAAACTGCACTGAATACACCGTCGGGTATTGCCATCTCGCGAAAAATGGCCGAAGACTTTTTCGGCAGCCCGCAAGCTGCGATCGGCAAAACGGTTAAATATGAAGATAAAGATAATTTCAAGATCACAGGAGTCTTTGAGAACCTCCCTGAAAATTCCTCCATTAAGTTTGACTACCTGATCAACTGGTTCCAGTATTTGAAAGAAAATGACTGGGCAAAGGATTGGGGCAATAATGGTCCGGGAGCTTATGTACAGTTAAGACCGGATGCGGACGCGAAGGCTTTTGATAAAAAATTAACCCATTTTATCGAAAAATATAACAAGCCAACCAAGGCATTCCGCGAGGAGCTTGGTGTTCAGCGCTTTAGTGAAGTTTATTTACATTCAGAACTTAAAGATAACGGCCACGTCTCCGGCGGTCGCATTGAGTATGTGCACTTGTTCACCATCGTAGCTGTATTTATACTGCTTATAGCCTGTATTAATTTCATGAACCTTACCACTGCTCGTTCTGTAAAACGCTCCCGCGAAATAGGTATCCGTAAAGTGGTAGGCGCAGTGCGGCCTGTACTGATCCGTCAATTTATTGGTGAAGCCATATTACTTACTTTCCTGGCGGTCATTGTGGCCGTGGCGTTGGTTATCGTGTTGCTGCCGGTATTTAATACCATTACACAAAAACAGATCGAATATCCTTTTGTGCACGCCAGCTTCTGGGCAGCGTTAGTTGCGCTTACCCTTATTACCGGTGCTATCGCAGGTAGTTATCCGGCACTGTTTCTGTCATCGTTTAATCCCGTAACTGTGTTAAAGGGCGCATTGAAACTTAGCTCAGGCTCGGTTTGGTTCCGGAAAGGCCTGGTGGTTTTTCAATTCTGGATGTCAATAGTATTGATCATTGGTACCATCATTATTTCAAGACAGGTAAATTACATTCAAACCAAGAACCTGGGGTATAACCGCGAAAACCTCATTTATATCCCTATGGACGGTGACCTCGTTGCCAAATATGAGCTATTTAAAAACGAAGCTACAAACATGCCAGGTATCAAGGATGTAACGCGCAGTTCAAACTCACCCACAAATTTTGGCAGCAGTACAATAGGGGTTAACTGGGATGGAAAAGATCCTAATTCAAACATTATGTTCACACAGATAAGTGTAGGTTATGATTTCACCAAGACCATGGAGCTCAAAATGGCCCAGGGTCGTGATTTTTCAAAAGCTTACAGCACAGATACTACCAATTACCTGTTAAATGAGACCGCAGCCTCCAGATTGCCATACAAAAACCCTATTGGCCAAAACTTTACGATGTGGGGCAAAAAAGGTAAGATAATCGGCGTTATCAAAGATTTTCATTTCAATTCTTTCCATGATCCTATATACCCGCTGGTAGTAAGGCTGGATTTTAAAAACGTGTACGGCAGCATACTGGTACGCACCAAACCAGGTGAGACTAAAGCAGCCATTGCCAGTATCGAAAAGCTTTGTAAAGACCTGAACCCAGCTTTCACAGTCAACTATCAATTTTCGGATAAGGAATTTGAAAAACTTTACAGGAACGAAGCAGTGGTTTCCAGTTTGTCTGATGCATTTGCCGCTTTGGGTATCTTCATTTCATGTCTTGGGTTGCTTGGCCTGGCCATGTTTACTGCTGAACAAAGAACAAAAGAAATAGGGATCCGCAAAGTGTTGGGTGCAAGCGTAGGATCACTATTCACATTGCTGTCAAGGGAGTTTGTGATACTCGTGATTATAGCCATGTTTATTGCTTCACCTGTCGCATGGTGGGCTATGGGTAAATGGCTAAGCGGTTATCAATATGCGGTTCCTATCTCCTGGTGGATATTTGTTCTGGCGGGTATAATAGCGATAGTGATAACGCTTATAACAGTCAGCTTCCAGTCGGTAAAAGCGGCGCTGATGAACCCGATTAAGAGCTTGCGTTCAGAGTGATCAGGTAACTGGTCGTTAGTTAACAAGTGACTAGCACCCTGATTTATTGATTAATTTAAACGTATAACGTACCACGTAAAACGTATAACCCATGATCAAGAATTACTTCAAAGTCGCCTGGCGCAACCTGACAAGGAACAAGGTAAGCAGTATCATCAATATTGGCGGCCTGGCTATTGGTCTGGCTTGCGTGATGCTGATCGGCATGTATGTGAAAGACGAAATTGGCTATGATCGGTTTTTCAAAGATGCGCAACGGATATACCGTGTAAATATCCACGAGAAAATGGGCCTTGATGAATTTATCACGGCCCACACGCCACCCCCGGTTGGTGCTGCGTTGGTTAGTAACTTTCCCGAAATTGAGAGCTATGTAAGAATATTTAAGCCCGGCGATGAGGTGATCCATTCGGTAGTTAATGGCAGAAAAAATTCATTTACTGAGAAAAAGCTGTTGTCGGTTGATTCCAACTTCCTGCAATTTTTTAGCTATGAAATAATAGCCGGAAACAGGGCGACTTGTCTCAGCGGACCTAACTCAGCCGTCCTTACCGCCAGGGCGGCTAAAAAATATTTCGGCAGCACCGATGTCATAGGCCGGACCCTAACATTCGATGAATATTCAAAGCCTTTCGTCGTGACGGCGGTGATTAAAGATTTACCTGAGCAATCGTCTTTGCAATTTGACGTATTGCAATCTAACATTGGCATGCCACCAATTAAGCGTTTCAGCTGGAGCTGGGTATGGCTGCAAACAGGTACCTATGTTAAACTAAAACCCAATATTTCGACCGATCCGGCTAATATTCAAAAACTAATGGCCAGGTTTCCTGCCATGGTGCGGGTTCAGGCGGCAGATGCATTTAGGCGCGTCGGACAGCCTTTTGACGAATTCATTAAAAAGGGAGGAAAATACGACATATTGCTCCAGCCGCTAAAGGATGTGCATCTTTATTCCGCCAATATCGGTAACCGCTATTTCCCTCAGGACGATATTAAATACATTTATATTTTTTCGGCTGTAGCGTTATTCATAATTCTTCTGGCCTGCATCAATTTCATGAATCTCGCCACCGCACAATCGGCAAAACGTGCTAAGGAAGTAGGTATCCGTAAAGTGCTTGGATCGGAACGTAAGAGCCTGATGGAACAGTTCCTGGCGGAAGCATTTTTGTACACTTTTCTTGCAACGTCGATAGCCATATTTATCGTTGTGATGTCGTTGCCAGCGTTTAACCAACTGGCATCCAAATCGCTCAGCTTTATCAATTTTCTGAACTTGTGGACCGTTGGTGGGCTGTTACTCATTGTTACGCTCACCGCGCTGCTCTCCGGAAGTTACCCGGCTTTCTACCTCACTTCATTTAAGCCGGTAACTGTGCTAAAAGGCAAAGGCGACTTCAAATCTGCGGGCAGCGGTTTTTTTACGCGTAATGCATTGGTGGTATTTCAATTTTGTGTATCGACGGTATTGATCATTTGTACGTTCGTTGTCTATAAACAATTGAAATACAATCAATCCAAAGACCTTGGTTTTAGCAAAGAAAACGTGGTGGTCATATCCGACGCCGACAGGCTCGGCACCAGCGAAGAATCTTTCAGGCAGGAGCTAACAAAGGTTCCCGGGATTTCTACCGCCAGCATCAGCACCGGCTGTCCTTCGCATCTTTCTTTTGAGGACACCTATATCCCCGAACCCGACGTCGCTAACAGTTCTTCGCCAGACAAAAATGTGGACGTAGTATCCTATATGGTTGATGAATCATTTGTGCCGACCTTGAAATTAAAACTGGTAGAAGGCCGGAATTTCTCAAAAGATTTTGCCGATTCCGCGTCCGTGATATTGAATGAGACAGCAGCTAAAATGATGGGCTGGAAAGACCCCATGGGTAAGCATCTGAAGTACCCTGGTAGTAGTTATATTAATAATTTTACCGTTATCGGTGTTGTAAAAGATTTTAACACGGAGTCTTTACACGAGAAGGTAATGCCGTTTGCCTTATTCTATACCAAATCAAGGGCTTACAGGGTGGCCATCAGCTATATCACCGCAAGAATACGACCCGGCGATTACAACAAAACCATTGCGGCAATGACAACTGTCTGGAAGCAATTCAGGCCCGATAGCCCATTTGAATACAGCTTTATGGATGAGGATTTTGACTCGCTTTATAAGGCTGATCAAACAATGGGTAAAGTTTTCGGCACGTTCAGTTTTGTAACCATTGCTATCGCTTGTCTCGGTCTGCTTGGCCTGGCGATGTACACCGCTGAGCGCCGCACCAAAGAGATTGGTATTCGTAAGGTGCTTGGCGCGTCAGTTGAAAGTATTGTGACTATGCTCTCGAAAGATTTGCTGAAACTGGTCATAATCGCATCCGTCATTGCATTGCCGGTGGCTTATTATGCGATGAGCAAATGGCTGCAGGATTTTGCCTATCCAACGAATATGGACTGGTGGGTATTCGGTATAGCAGCGTTCATCACCCTCCTGATAGCATTGGCAACCGTAAGTTTCCAATCCATCAAAGCGGCGTTAACAAACCCAGTGAAGAGCCTTCGATCTGAGTAGCAGTGGCAGCGGCATTTAGCAGCATTAATAATCTTTCGGACTTTCGGACTTATGCGGACTTTCGGACTGAAAATGAATCAATGAACTAACGTCATGATAAAGAATTACCTCAAAATCGCCTGGCGCAACCTGTGGAAGAACAAGGTTTTTTCGGCCATCAACATCATTGGTCTTGCCGTAGGTATGGCGGCTTGTATAGTCATTATGCTTTTTGTCCATTATGAAAAGAGCTTTGACGATTTCCAGCCAGACCATATTTACCGTCTTAACGAAGTTCAA
>JAFDZL010000166.1 GCA_018266935.1 Bacteroidota bacterium
GGCACTAATACAGGCACCGGCGGGGGAACAGGGCCGGGCACCGGTACAACCAGCGACAGCGTATGCTTCCAAACGGATGTATTGCCGCTGTTCCAAACCTATTGCGCAAGCACGGGCTGCCACGACGCGACCAGTCGCGTTGAAGACCTGAACCTGACAACTTACACGAATATCGTGCGCGGCATATCGCCGGGTAACCCATCATCCAGCGATTTCTATCATGTGATAGCGGAGGGCTCGATGCCGCCGCGGGGAGCGCCGCAGCTGAGCGCGACCCAGGTTGCGACGATCTCCAAATGGATCAGCCAGGGAGCGGTTAATCATACCTGCGCAGTTGTCGTCTGTGATACGACGAAGACGACCTACACCAACGGGATATCCCAGCTGTTTGCAACCTATTGTAACGGCTGTCATGGCGTCGCTCCCGGTTCGGGTAATGTGGTGCTGAGCGACTATGCCAGCGCCAAAGCCGCCGGAACCTCGCTGAAAACGACATTCCTGAACGCGATCAATTATACATCGGCCAGTTCGGCAATGAATATGCCGCAATCCGGCAAACTGCCCGCTTGCCAGATAACACAAATTACCAAATGGATCAACAGCGGCTGTCCGCAATAATATGCCCCTATGAAATATTTAACACTGATACTGTTTTTATGGGTAGGCTCGGGTTGTTATTACGACCATGCGGACCTCTCTTATCCTCAATCCAATTCTTCATCGGGCTGCAATGTTGCGAGTGTAACCTACAGCAGCAGTGTGGCCGGCATATTGAGCGCCAGTTGCTATAGCTGTCACGGAGGTAGCGCCGCGGCGGGCGGAGGCATACAATTGGATACTTACAACAGCCTGAAGGTGTATGTCAGTAACGGGCAGCTGATTAATTCGATTAACCACGCCGGCAATATTCCGGCAATGCCATTGAACGGCCCGCAATTGTCGGCCTGCCAGATCAAGACCATTCAAACCTGGATAAATAACGGTTCCCCTAATAATTAAAACTAACATCAATGAAAAAGCTCACACTGTCTCTTGTTTTCCTAACCGCATGCACAATTGTTTTCGCACAGAAAATTTACTCCACCAAAACAGGGCAAATAAAATTCAATGCCAGCAGCCCGCTCGAGAATGTCGTTGCGGTAAATAACCAGGTGGACAGCAAAATGGTTGATAAAACCGGCCAGATCGTCTTCAGCGCGCTGGTCAAAAGTTTCAAGTTCGAAAACCAACTGATGGAAGACCATTTTAACGAAAACTACTTAGAGAGTTCGAAGATCCCCAAGGCTGAGTTCCGCGGATATATCACGAATGTCGCCACCGTCGATTTCACGAAAGACGGCAAATACCCGGTCACTGTTGACGGCACACTGACGATACATGGCGTATCGCAGAAGGTGAGCGCGCCCGGAACGCTTGCCGTCGCCGCGGGGAAACCCAGCATTACCGGCTCATTTAAAGTGAAGGTAAAGGATTACGGTATTACGGGCCTTTACATCGGCACCAAGATAGCAGAGGAAGCGGAAGTGACGGTCAACTGTAAATATGAGCAGTGATGTCGCGGTTTTTTTATAAGGCCCGGCATCAAGGATGGCTGGTACTGCTTTTTGCCTGTTTTTATTTAACGGTGCAGAAAGTGCATGCACAAAACGTCGATCTGTTCAAAATGCAGGACGAGCAGAATAAGAAGGACAAGAAGGAAACGACAGACATAACTACGTCAACTTTCAAAACCACGCGTATTATCAATGGGCAATCGATTGAAAATACCGGCGCCGGTGTGCTCGACCTGAAAATATCACACCGTTTCGGGACAGTAAATTCGGGATCTTACAATTTTTTCGGACTCGACCAGGCGACAATGAGGATAGGGATGGATTATGGCATAAGTAACCGGTTGGAAGTCGGCATAGGCAGAAGCACCTACGAAAAGGAGTTCGACGGGTTTTTCAAGTACCGGGTGCTGAGGCAATCGACGGGCAAGGTTGATATGCCAATATCCCTGAGCATTGCGTCAACCGCTGTTCTGCGCACATTGAAAGATCAGCCAACACCATATCCGATCCACTATTCAGATCGTGTAAATTATGTGAACCAGGTATTGCTGGCACGGAAGTTCGGCGATTATTTTTCGTTACAATTCACCCCAACGATGGTGCACTATAATATCGTGCCAACCACAGGTATTCCGAATGATCTTTATTCTCTCGGAACCGGTTTCAGGCTTCGGCTGAGCCGGCGGGTTAACCTTACCGGCGAATATTATTACCAGTTCCAACGGTTCCAGGGCTATTACAATTCGGCATCGGTTGGTTTTGATATCGAGACCGGCGGGCACGTATTCCAGTTATTTTTCACCAATTCAACAGGCATCAACGAACGAAGTTTTATTACCGGAACCGACGGCCGCTGGGGAAACGGCGGGGTTCATTTCGGCTTCAATATATCGAGGGTATTTACTGTTGCCAAACATAAAGGGTCGGCGGGTAATGATCAATGGAATAAATAAA
>JAFDZL010000167.1 GCA_018266935.1 Bacteroidota bacterium
CGACACTACACAACATATCATTCCAACCGAACACTCGACTATTCCAGTTCCCCGCAACTTCTACCCCGGCCCACAAAGCAACTCCTCAATGCACCACGTCAAATCCACACTGAAAGACATTACCGATCTTTTTTTGGATACCGGTATCGGGGCCGACTCCTACTCTATCATCGAGCTCAAGATGATCGACGAGATCATCGCCAATAAAGAAGGTTCACGCCGGAACCTGTTCGAAGAAGCATCGGGTATATCCAAATACAAGCTGCGCAAAAAACAGACCTTTAATAAACTGAAAGATACCGAGGCCGACCTGGAGCGCGTGGAGGATTTGCTTGCAGAAATAGAAAAAAACCTCAAAACGCTCGAGAACCAGGCCAAAAAGACCGAGCGCTATTATCGCCTAAAGGAGCAGTACAAGAGTTTGAGCATTATGCTGGCTTCGTTCAGGATCATCACGTTCAGTGATTCGTTGAGCCGCATTGAGGAACAGGAGCATAAACAGCATGATGAAAAGTTAGCCATCGTTGCTCAAATAGACAATACCGAAGCAGACTTGCAGCAGCAAAAAGCTGAAAGCCTGACTAAGGAAAAGAACCTCTCTATCCAGCAGAAAGCGACAAACGATTATATCGGGCAGATAAGGGCTTACGAAAGCGAAAAGAAGATCAAGAACGAGCAGTTGAAGTACCAGCAGGATAAGGAAGCACGGTTAACAGAAGAACTGGAGCGCGACCGCGGGCAACTGAACCACGTGCTGTACAATATCAAGCGTCTGAATGAAGAAAAAGCACAGGAAGATGCAAACCTGGAAACCATCCGTACGCTGGTACAGGAATTAAAAACTGCCGTGGATGCATTACGCGAAAGGCAAAATGTTGCCAGGAACGAACTAAACGGATTAAACAGCACGAACACTGATCTTCAGAACCAGATATACAAAGCCGAAAAAGATCTGGACATTCTCCGCATTCAGCAGCAGGCACTTGAACAGGAAAGCGAACGAAATATAGAGGATACCGCCAATAAGGAAGTCGAGCTATCCCATTTCAGCCAGGCAGTAGCCGAACTGGAATACCGCGCTGGGTCTATGGAAAAGGACCTGGAAACGCTTGTCAGGTACGAGGAAAACCTGCAAAAACAGGTCAGTGATGCCGAGGCGCAGTCGGAAGAGGTGAAGGAGTCGATCATTAAAGAAAGCCGGAAACTGGATGCCAAACAAAACGAATATAACCTGACCAAAAGCATGGTGGATAACCTGGAAGGTTTCCCCGAATCCATTCGCTTCTTAAAAAAGACGCAAGGCTGGGCCAAAAACGCGCCGCTATTTAGTGATATCCTTTTCTGTAAAGAGGAGTATCGTGTTGCGATCGAAAACTACCTTGAACCGCTGATGAACTATTACGTGGTTGAAGATTATAATGAGGCGATAGCAGCGATAAATTTGTTAAGCAACGCGTCACAGGGCCGCGCGCAGTTTTTTGTGCTCAGTAATTATAAAAAGCAGGAAAAGTCCGTTGGTGCCAGCATTGACGGTGTTCCGGCTTTGGATGTTATCGAAGTTGACCCGCGTTATCAAAACTTGTGCGACCATTTATTGCGAAACGTTTATTTGATTAGCGATTCGGCAGAAAAAGACCTGAACAGCGCTGCTTTGCCCGAAGGCGTTGTGGTAATTGGTAAAAGCGGCAAGTTCAACAAGTCAAAGCTTACGATGGCGGGCGGATCAGTGGGTTTATTCGAGGGCAAACGTATCGGCCGTGCCAAGAACCTGGAAAACCTGGCTAAGGAGCTTAAGACCATCGACAATAAGATCGGCGATCTGAAAAATCACTCGGAAGACCTTCATAATAAACTGATCACCCTGCGATCGGTTGGGAAGAGCAAAGATATCACCGACCTGCAGCACGATTTAAACCGCCTGAAAACGGAGCTTGACACCGAAAAAACGCGCCAGGAACAATACCAGGCTTTCTTTGAGAACAGCCGCAACCGCAAGGAAGACATTGCCCGCAAAATTGAAAGTATTAAAGGAGAGATCCTCAAAGCGCAGCCTGAATTAGCAGAACTAAAAGCGCAAAAACAGATCCAGGCCGATCTGCTTGCTGAAAAACAGCGCGACTTCAATGAATTGAATGAAGAAACTACTGTTCAATCCAATACCTACAACCAGGAGAACATCCGTTTCCACCAGCAGCAGAATAAGGTCAATGGCCTGGTGAAGGATATGGAGTACCGCGAAACGCAGAAAGAAAGCCTGGAGACAAGGATCAGCCAGAACAGTACTGAACTGCAAAAGGTAAAACAAGCCATTGGCGAAAACATGGAGCAGACCGGCCATTCGGACGAGGATCTGCTGGAAATGTATAAGCAAAAGGAGCAACTGGAAAAAGCCACGCAACAAGCCGAGCAAGAATATTACGCTATGCGCGGCAAGATCACGGAAACTGAAGAAGCTATAACTGCACTGCGCCGCAAGAAGGAACAATCGGAAGTCATAGAAAACGAGCTGAAGGACCAGAAAAATAATCTTAAGCTCGACCTTAACGCACTTAAAGAGCGCCTTTCTGTCGAATTCAACGTAGAGATCGAAGAACTGCTGGATGCGGAACCACCTGCCGGCGAAAAAGAGCACGACCTGCGCGAAAAGACCGAAAAGATCAAAAGGCAACTGGATGACTTCGGGCCGATCAATCCGCTGGCAGTGGAGGCTTACAACGAAATGAACCAGCGGTACGAATTCATCCAGGCGCAGAAGAAGGACCTGAGTGAAGCGAAAGCGTCACTTCTGACCACCATTAAGGAAATTGACGATACGGCCCGCGACAAATTCATGCAGGCATTTGAAAATGTGCGCGAAAACTTTATTAAGGTGTTCCGATCATTGTTCAATGAGCAGGATTCCTGTGACCTGATCTTATTAGACCCGGACAACCCGCTGGAATCGGATATCGATATCATCGCGCGCCCTAAAGGCAAACGTCCGCTTTCTATTAACCAGCTTTCAGGCGGAGAAAAGACGCTGACGGCAACCGCGATCCTGTTCTCGCTTTACCTACTTAAACCGGCGCCATTCTGTATCTTCGACGAGGTGGACGCCCCGCTTGACGATACCAACATCGACAAATTCAATAACATCATCCGTGATTTTTCGGCGGAATCACAATTCATCATTGTTTCGCATAATAAACGCACCATCGCCAGCACAGATGTGATCTATGGCGTTACGATGGTTGAACAGGGCGTATCGAGAGTAGTGCCGGTCGATCTGCGGGAATTGGCGGACTAAATATTTTATATGTTGCGAGCTTTTCATATTCTTTTGATTTAATGTTCCATATAAGGTAAGCGGGCAGGCGACATCGAATCTTCCGCTGGTGACTTTCACCACATCCGATAGATTATTTTGGTTAACCGCTTCAAATTGAAATGTACCGGAAACAATTTGTTTAACAGGATCAAAATGCGTGATCTTTACGCTACCCTGGTGCAGGCTATCGGTGTCATACTCGATGGTATGAGTATAAATGGTATTACCGATCCTCTGTTCAGTTGAAACTTGCCCCGAATTTGATAAACCTATGGGTGAAAGTGGTCCATTTAATGTGTAGTCACCAATACCAGAAAAATTACGAATGTCTACATTAATGGATGTTTTTACTGTATGATCAGAGTTGTCGCTGTAACCCAGGATCGAGAAACCTGTGCCATCGTAGTTTGCAATTATCCCGGTTCCATAAGTAGATATTAAAGGATCCCATGCAGCATTGTTTATGTAAGCGCCCATTATATCGCTGCCATTTTGCGTCGCGTTCGGTAAGCCAGGTGTGTGGTTTGCGCCTTTGGTACAAGCAAATAGCGCTATAATATAAAGAAGCAAAAAATAAGTTCCCTTTTTCATGGCAAAGTATAAATCTACTCTATCTTACGATTAAGAATGCCTTTTTGAAACAGATGCGGAAGCTAATGATGCATCATGTTGATTGATAAAGCTCCTCTAACATACGATTATTTTTCATGCTAATATGTATAAAGAGCGAGTTTTTTGAGCGTCTGATATTAAAATACAAAACGGGAGGAAAGCATTAACTTTCCTCCCGTTTTGTATTATTTTTAATTAAATTATCTTTTAGCTTTTTTAAATCTCAAGGATTTCGCATCAATCAGCATCCCTGTAAACTTTCGGGTATTCAATTCCTGTGTAAACTGGTTATTGGTATGAAACGCCAGGTTCTGCTGCCTGCTGTTAATACTTTGTATGACCCGTCCTGGTACGGAATAAGTGCCCGACTGTACATAAGTTAAGATGTCTTTAAGCAAACCTTCCTGCGGGTCGCCAAAATCATGGGTCATGTCGTCCACGTCCTGGTAACCAGGGTAATCGCTTGTTCCGGGGATGAAGCCTGTATAATAGCCACCCTGTCCGGCTGAGTTTTGCGTATAAAACTCGGGCGTGTACATGGTATATTGGTTGATATCGATATCAAAAAAGCCCACCGGCTTGCCATAGCTGATCTCGCCGACGAACTGAACGTTCATTTCCGGGCGCAAATTGTTAATAGTCAGCTCACTGGCTGACGCGGTGCGGCCGGTCATGATAAAATAAACGTTATTAACATTCAGTGTTCCTGACTTATTGAAATATTTGGTATTTTTTCCTATGGAGTAATCAATGTAATCGGGGCCATAATTAAACAGGCCATAGGTGGGGTCGCGCCGCCACTGGTTTTTCAATAATACCTCCTGGCCGTTCTGCAAAGTGTTATTATAGTAAGTTTTATACATCAGGCCGCCCGATTTTGCAGACGGTACGATCAGATTATCCATGTGTTCGGCCGTAGAAACGTAACCGCCGCCGTTATAGCGCAGGTCGATCACCAGGTCGGTTACCCCTTTGGTCGCAAAGTCTGCAAAGGCCGCGTCGATTACCGGGTCGGCGACCGCGTCGGATACAAAACTGTTAAATACCAGGTAGCCGACTACCTTTCCATTACCCAAATTGTAGGTCGTGTCCTTTAATACCGGGTTGACGTTATAGTTTGCGATGCTGAAATTAGCGTTAAAAGTGGTGCCATCAGGTTTCTGCAGTACCAGCGAAATGGTATTGCTGTTGTAATAAGCATTAACGACAAAATTATAAGTGGAACCATTCCCGCTGCTTCCTCCATCATAGGTTAAGTTGGCATTACCATTAATGCTCATGACCTTATAACCGCGGCGAAGGCCAGCCTGCGCGGCAGGAGAGCCGGCGTAAACATAAGTTATACGCATATCAGTCAAAGTGTACCAGAGTAACCCAAAACCGAAATCGCCGCGATTACCGTTGAGTTCACCCTGCGTTTGGCCATTATCGATAAACGAATATTTGGCTACTTTGCCATCAAGGTACTCGTAAGGATGATTTGTAACCGGATTTATGGCGTATTGCGATAATTTATTCAACTCGTTGGTAAGCGCATCACCGTCATTAACACCTGTAAATGACAACGGCTTAAAAATACCGGAATCCGGCAGAGAAGTGTACCACAAATAATCTTCCTTAGCGTATAAAAACACCGAATCCCGTATCTTATCGAATGTCGATAGCTGGGTGGTAGTACCTGTCGGAGGTCCGGCTTTGTCCTTTTTACAGGAAGAGATCAAAACAGTGGCCAATAAAAAAAGAGCGTAAAATATCTTTCTCATATCATTCAGAATGGTTATATCCTCAAAACACTTTCCTTAAACGAAATATACGTAATTATGTTATAATCTGATACACAAGTGATCACCCATTAATTTCACCCGATTTGATAAAATCAATTCCCGCCGCCTCGGCACATTGCGCATCCTCCTCCGCGGCGCCAATCATCAATATATTACGTCGTTGCAGGTTATGGTCTTTGATCAGGGCATCTACGCAATCGGTTTCGGGCTTAGGCATCGTCTCATTGGCAAAATAGCAGGTAAGATAGGGTTCCAGGCCGTTCCAGTCGGTCTGCTTTATTTTGTTCAATTGCTGCCCGGGATCGCCGTTGGTTACGATAAATATTTTTTTGCGGTCGATCACGATCTCTTGCAGCAACTTCAGCATGTCCTCAAATAAGAAAAGCTTTAACGGCAGTTTCGAGGTGTTGTTTAAATGTTCGAAATTGGCTTCGTACTTTTCCTCCAGGTTAAAGCGCAGCCGTGTTTCGTCAAAGACCGAATACTTGCCTTTATCGATATACGTCGCCACCATAAAGTCGGTTGCTTCTTTGGCGTCGATCTGTTCGGTGTACTCTAAAAACGAGGCAAAAAGATAATAGACCTGGTACAGGTAGTCTTTTTCAGGATAAAGCACATTGTCCAGTTCGAAGATGAAGGCTTCCTTTCGCGGGTTCAAATCACTATAGCGGATCATCGGCTGCTAAAATACCGATCCCGAATTCAGAAAACAAAGTTTTCGCGTTAAGCAATTGTTCGGCCTCTGCCTTTCGCAAAACGTATATTTTACCGATATTCCTGTCAAGACACAAAGCGAGCATCTGGTGCGGGTAACTTGGGTCCTGCGGGTCAGGCAGCTTTAGCATTTTGCCCGATCTTATCATTATTTCGGGCAAATCCAGAAAATCACCCAAAAGTACATCACTATTGCCCAGTTTATTTTTCAGGCTGTAAGCCCCTGCCGAATTAGCTGCGGTTATTAAGGTGTACATCGGTCAATGGACTATCATACCGTCCTTCATCAGGACTTTACGGTCGGACAAATCAGCCAAATGCTCATTGTGGGTAACGATAATAAACGTTTCGTTAAACTCGTCCCGCAATTCCTTAAAAAGCAAATGCAGTTCGTTCGCGTTGGTTGAATCGAGGTTGCCTGATGGTTCATCCGCAAAGATCAGCGCGGGTTCATTGATCAAGGCCCGTGCCACCGCCACACGCTGCTGCTCGCCGCCCGACAGCTCAGCCGGTTTATGGTTCGTCCTGTTTTCCAGGCCTAACCGCCCTAGAAACCGCTTTGCGCGTTTCTCCGCATGGCTGCGCGACTCCCCGGCGATCAATGCGGGGATACACACATTTTCCAATGCATTGAACTCAGCAAGTAAATGATGGAACTGGAAGACAAAGCCGATCTTCCTGTTTCGGAAAACGCTAAGGTCGGAATGATTAAGCCTGCCGACATCCGTACCGCCAATAACGACTGATCCGGAATCCGGTTTATCCAGTGTTCCCAGGATATTTAACAAAGTGCTCTTACCCGCGCCAGACGCGCCTACGATAGTGACGATCTCGCCTTTCTTCACCTCGAGATCGACGCCCTTTAATATCTCTAACTGTCCGTATGATTTGTGGATGGATTGCGCTTTGAGCATGGACGAAGATAGAGATTAGAGATCAGAGATTAGAGATCAGCCCGCTTAAATTTTGGTATATCGGTCACAAACTAAACTAATCTCTAATCACTATTCTCTGATCTCTGATTTTGTGAAACAAAATCGTAGCTTTGGCGCAAATTCTACTGACTATATGAATATTCACGAATACCAGGGCAAAGCTATCCTTAAAAGCTTTGGCGTACGCGTACAGGAAGGCATTGTAGCCGAAACTGTTGAACAAGCCGTTGCAGCCGCACAAAAATTGAAAGAAGATTTCAACTCGGGCTGGGTGGTTGTAAAGGCGCAGATACATGCCGGCGGGCGCGGAAAAGGCGGCGGCGTAAAGCTGGCCAAAAACCTGGATGAGGTTCGTGAAAAGGCAGGCGCTATACTAGGTATGCAATTGATTACCCCGCAAACAGGCCCTGAAGGCAAAAAAGTTCATAAAGTGATGATCGCCCAGGACGTTTATTACCCTGGCGAAAGCGAAACGAAGGAATTTTATGTCAGCGTATTGCTTGATCGCGCCAAAGGCCGCAACATCGTGATGTATTCAACCGAGGGTGGTATGGATATCGAACATGTAGCCGAACATACGCCGCACCTGATCTTCAAAGAAGAGATCGATCCGAAAGTAGGTTTGCAGCCTTTCCAGGCGCGTAAGATCGCGTTTAATCTGGGCCTTTCGGGAGATGCTTTTAAGGACATGGTAAAATTTGTGACCGCGCTTTACAAAGCATACGATGCGACCGATTCTTCCCTGTTCGAGATCAACCCTGTGCTGAAGACTTCGGACAATAAGATATTAGCCGTTGACGCCAAGGTGAACCTGGATGATAACGGGTTATTTCGTCACCCGGACTTTGCTGCCTTGCGCGACCTGAACGAGGAGGACCCTACGGAAGTGGAAGCCAGCAAGTCGAACCTGAACTACGTGAAACTGGACGGTAACGTCGGTTGTATGGTCAACGGCGCAGGTCTGGCGATGGCTACTATGGATATCATCAAGCTGGCCGGCGGCGAGCCTGCCAACTTCCTGGATGTTGGCGGAACAGCCAATGCTGAAACCGTAAAGGCTGCTTTCAACATTATCCTGAAGGACCCGAATGTAAAGGCTATCCTGATCAATATTTTCGGCGGTATCGTTCGCTGCGACCGGGTGGCACAAGGCGTTATAGACGCTTATAAAGAATTAGGCGATATCGAAGTGCCGATCATCGTTCGGCTACAGGGCACCAATGCCGAGGAAGCCAAGGAGCTTATAGACCACTCAGGCCTGAAAGTATATTCCGCGATCCTGCTTAAAGAAGCTGCCGAACGTGTGAAAGAAGTGTTGGCCATGTAATTACCGCCAGCCAAAATATTAGCAAAAGCCCTTTATAGGGCTTTTTTTATGCTTTTTTCAAAACAACAAGCGACTGCAGGGGTTAAAGTCTATAAGGATTGTCGAGATAATGTAATCTTATCAATTTGATAATACATGTTTAAACATATATGTTGTAACTTTGTTTAAGATTTACATTAAAACAATCAAAAGATATGGAAACTCAAATAGCAACCAAGTGGTCAATTGACCCAATGCACTCAGAAGTTCAGTTCAAAGTAAAACACCTTGTAATATCAACGGTTACCGGTTCGTTCCAAAATTTCGAAGGAACAGTTGAAACAGAAGGCGACGATTTCAGCGATGCAAAGATCAATTTCAGCCTGGATGTGAACAGCATTAACACCAACCAGGCACAGCGCGACGGTCACCTGAAAAGCGCTGATTTTTTTGACGCTGAGCAATATCCGCACATCGCGTTCGAATCGACTTCGTTTACGAAAGAAGGCGATGAAAATTACAAACTGGTTGGTAACCTGACCATCAAAGGCGTGACCAAACCGGTAACGCTACAGGTTGAACATGGCGGCGTCGCCAATGACTTCTACGGCAATACTAAAGCCGGTTTTGAGATCGACGGCAAGATCAACCGGAAAGAATTCGGCCTCACCTGGGATGGTGTTACTGAAGCCGGTTCTGTGGTTGTCGGTGAAGATATCAAGCTGCACGCTAACATCCAATTAGCCAAGCAAGCGTGAGTTGATATCGAATTTCGGATTTTCAATTTCGAATTTATAAATAACTAATAAAGCCATTTACTAAGTTGTAAATGGCTTTATTAGTTGGCTGTCACATAAGATTATATTGACTATTTTTAAAAACTTATAATACAATATGCGCGTTGTCGAATTTCGAATACGTCAATTATCCAAATTCGAAATTGAAAATTCGAAATCCGAAATTAAATCGATATGCTCATTAAGATATATCCGGAAAATCCAAATCCAAAGGCCATCGAACAGGTGGTTGACGTGCTGCGCAAGGGTGGTATCCTCATCTACCCTACGGATACAGTATATGGGCTGGGCTGCGATATTACCAATCATAAAGCTTTAGAGCGCGTTGCGCAGCTTAGGCGGATTAAGCCTGACAAGGCGAATTTTTCATTTATCTGCTATGATCTGAGCCACATTTCTGATTACATCAAACCCATTGACAACGCCACCTTTCGCGTCCTGAAGAAGGCATTGCCGGGACCATTCACCTTTATCTTCAATGCGAACCACAATGTGCCTAAGTTGTTAAGTTCAAACAAAAAGACTGTCGGTATCCGCGTGCCCGACAATAATATTGCACGAGAGATCGTGCGCCAATTGGGCAACCCTATACTCTCAACCTCTATTCACGATGATGACGATATCATCGAATATTCAACGGACCCCGAACTGATCCACGAAAAGTATGAGGATAAAGTTGACCTGGTGATCGATGGCGGTTATGGGGGCAATATTCCATCTACGGTGATCGATTGTACTTCCGGGGAATTTGAAGTTGTTCGTGAAGGCAAAGGGGAATTGGAGATGTATTTGTAGATTTTAAATACTGCTCAAAGAAAAATTATAGGGGTGTAATTCAACAATTTGTGCTTAAGTAAGTATTCGGCCGTTTTTTTCTTTGTAAACATAAAGTACCGGTCGCTAAAATCTGGACTTGTCAAATTATACAGTTCATAATCCGGAAAGCTTTTACCTATAATTTCATGGTGAATATATCGAGCTATAGCTATGGCAAAATCCAGAGCAGAACTTAGGATAATGCTATGTTTATGACCGTCGATTTTGAAACTTAAATTATATTCCTTGTCGTCTTCATAGTTCTCAGGAAACTCATCTACAATTCCCGAAAAATGCAATACACCATGAGTAACAACGTTCAGCCTGTTTAGAAAATCTGCGCTGGGGGTTTTAGATGTCCGTTGGCGTTTGACAATAGCCACAGTATCCGGAAAACAATTCAAAACATTGGTGAGGGTGCTATAAGTATTATCAAAAACTGAATTCTCAACA
>JAFDZL010000168.1 GCA_018266935.1 Bacteroidota bacterium
AACCAGCGACGTGATGTCCGAGGTCGTATTTTTTATGCACCTGGTTCGCATGCCGCTGCTGTTTTTCATTTCAGGCACGGTGAGCTATTACATGATGCAGAACCGTTCAGGCTGGGGTTTTATCGGTTTGCGTTTCCGCAGGCTGTTTATCCCGCTGCTGGTCGGCATGTTTATCATTGTTCCGCCGCAGATCTATATGGAGCGGCTGACACAGGGCTTTAAAGGCAATTACTGGGATTTTTACCCCAGCGTGTTCAAGTTCGTGCCCTATCCGAAAGGAAGCTTTAGCTGGCACCACCTATGGTTCATCTTTTACCTGTTCGTCTATGACCTGGTATTCGCACCGGTGTTTGCCTGGCTGGTATCGCCGAAAAGTGAACGCTTCAGGAATGCACTTGCCTTATTGGCCAAAGGCAAATGGGTGTATTTACTGGCTGTTCCCGGCATTGTATGGTATGCCCTGTTTAGCTGGAAACTCCCCGAAACCAACGATTTTGCCCACGACGGCTGTTACCTGGTTTACTGGCTGCTGTTTGTGCTGGCAGGATTTATCTGCATTCTTCAGCCTAAATTGATGGACAGCCTCGAGCGTAACCGTCGTTTTGCCCTGATGATCGGTTTCACCAGCCTTATGGTGATGAATTATATGCGCTGGAACAAGATCGAACCGGACAATGTGAACTGGCATTTCCAGGGTGAAGTTTACTATGCCGCTTTTCGCGGAATGCGCGCCATGATCGGCTGGGGTTGGGTACTGGCGCTGATCGGCTACGGTAAGCATTACCTGAACTATAAGCACCGGGCGCTTAATTATTTGAACCAGGCGGTGTATCCGTTTTATATCCTGCATCAGACGGTGATCGTGATCCTAACTTATTATGTTGTCCAGGCACAGGAAACTATACTGATGAAGTATATCTTCACCGTTACCGCAACGTTCTTTATCTCGGTGCTTATCTATCACTTGTTCATCCAGCCTTATGGAGTAATGCGTTTCCTGTTCGGCATGAAGCCTAAGAGCAAGGTGAAAAAGATCGCCGTTGATCCCGTTGCAGAGGGCTCGGAAATGATGGTGCTTTCTGCGTAGATTTGTTAATAACAATGCAAGGCACAAGGCGGTTGGCGCAGGGCGAGACAAGTCACTTTGATCTCCTTAATCCTACCGCTAGCGCCATGCGCCTCGCGAATGACAATTTTCAATCAAATGAAATTCTTCAAAAAATACATATTTCCCGCACTATACGGCCTGCTGGTGTACTTCACCGTCAGGCTGCTGCATGATACGGATGTCAGCCAGCGTTTTTGGGAGAGGCCCGTATTCGTCAATTCCGTCGAAATAGCCTGCTCAATATTCGTTGGCTACATGGCTATCTGGATATTCAGGAGCCTGTTCAGGTATTACGACAGGCGCTGGCCGGTTCAGTTGAACTATCGCGGTGTGGCAAGGGAACTGTCGATATTGGTGGGCTTGAATCTTATCCTGGTAAATGCAGTATTTGTGCCCATGGACATGATGTTGCACACGGATTGGAAACGCTGGTGGATACCCTGGGCGGATGTAGCTGACATTAATATGATCCCGACGTTATATGCCATCGTTTATTATGGCATTGCGCGCAGCAGCATCTGGCTGAAAGCCTACGTTGATAATAAGGTGCAGTTGGAAAAAGTGACTAATGAGCATTTGCAGACTGAACTAAAATTCCTGAAAGCACAATATCACCCGCATTTTTTGTTCAATGCGTTGAACACCATCTATTTCCAGATGGATGAGGATCATGAGGGCGCAAAACGGAGTATCGAGAAATTTTCTGAATTGCTGCGTTATCAATTATACGATCAGCAGGTGCAGGTACCCGTGACGCAGGAAATCGAATACTTGCAAAGTTTCATCGATCTGCAAAAAATACGCAGCACGGATAAATTGAAGCTGAATGTTGATTTTGATAAAAAGCTGAACGGACAGTTGGTTTACCCGCTGCTCTTTCTCCCGCTGGTCGAGAATGCCTTCAAATTTGTAGGCGGAAACTATAAGATGGATATAGAAGCCAAAGTGGAAGGAGACAATATCGAATTCAGAGTAGAAAATTCAGTGCCTGAATTGAAACAGGTTCCGCAAAAGGCCGGAGGCATTGGATTGGAAAATTTAAAACGCCGGCTCGACCTGCTTTACCCGGGCAAACATTCGTTGACTTTGGAAAAGAAAGACGATCATTTTACGGCAGAATTGAAGGTGCGATATGAACGATAAGATAAGCTGCATCATTACGGACGACGAGCCCTTCGCGCGCAAAGGTCTGCAGGGCTATGTGGAGAAGATCGGTTTCTTCGACCTGAAAGGTGTTTGCGAAGATGCATTGCAGCTGAGCGATATGTTGCAAAAGGAAAGTGCCGACCTGTTGTTCCTCGATATCCAGATGCCGCATATTACGGGTGTCGAATTTCTTAGAGCCATACGCAATCCGCCGAAGGTAATATTCACTACGGCTTACCCGCAATACGCCATCGACGGCTTCGAGCTTGACGTAATGGATTACTTGTTAAAACCTATTCCCTATGAGCGATTTCTAAAAGCCGCCTGGAAAGCCAGGGACTATTTCGCATTGCGCGAACAACCCATCAATTCAGCGCCCTACATCTTTGTGAAAGCTAATGGCAAGCTGGAAAAGATCGCTTTTGCCGATATCCTCTTCGTCGAGGCGATGGAAAATTATGTGGCGTTCTATCTTGTAGGCAAGAAGATAGTGGCTCATGCCACTATAAAGTCATTATTAGAGAAACTGCCCTCAAAGCAGTTTATCCAGACGCACAAGTCGTACATTGTGGCTATTGACAAAGTGGGCACTATCGAGGGCAATATCCTGCATATCGGCGACTATAAGGTGCCCATGAGCAAATACCTGAGGGAGGAAGTTTTGGTGCAGATAGTAAAATAATTAAAAAATACTTACCTTTGGCGTTAGTAACGCCTTGCATTATCATGATTATATCGTTTGGATCAAAGGAAACAGAAAAAATTTGGAACGGTATAAGGGTAGCTAAATTGCCAATGGAAATACAGGGAATTGGGCGGCGAAAATTGAGGATGTTAAATAACTCTCAAAATATACAAGATTTAACAATACCACCCTCGAATAAGCTGGAAAAACTAAAAGGTGATTTAAAAGATTATTACAGTATTAGAATAAATGACCAATGGCGAATAATTTTTAAATGGTCAGAAGGTAATGCAAACGAGGTTGAAATAATAGATTATCATTAAATGGAAAAGCTCCCCAACATCCACCCTGGTGAAGTTTTGCAGGAAGAGTTCCTGGCGCCTCTCAACATCAGTTCTTACCGTCTTGCCAAGGAAACCCGGATACCTCAGACCCGCATATCGGAAATTATTAAAGGCAACCGAAGGATCACAGCAGATACGGCATTACGCTTAAGCCAGTTTTTCGGTAACTCGGCCAAGTTCTGGCTTGGTTTGCAGGACGATTTTGATATCGAGAATGAGTTATCTGAAAAACAAACAGAGTTTGAAGGTATCAAACGCTTTGTCGCTGCCTGATTGCCAGAATGCTGATCGACCTGAGCCATACCATCGAAAACGGCCTGGTAACCTACAAAGGTCTGCCTGCGCCTATCATTTGCGACTACCTGAGCCGGGAAGAATCGAAGAAATTTTACGAAGAAGGCACAACCTTCCAGATCGGAAAGATCGAAATGGTGTCCAATACCGGTACTTATGTCGATTGCCCGTTCCACCGGTTTGAACGCGGCAAGGACCTTTCAGAAGTCGAGCTGGAAAGGTTTGCTGAGTTAGAAGGTGTTGTCATCCGCTCGCCTTATAACGAAAGGCTGGCTATCACGCCGGATCAATTGAAAGGTCATCATGTTGCCGGCAAAGCCGTTTTGATCCATACCGGCTGGGACGTGAACTGGAATACCGACGCCTATTACACCGGGCATCCATACCTCACCAAAGAAGCAGCCGAATATTTAAGAGATAGCGGTGCAAAACTCGTCGGTATCGATTCTCACAATATCGACAACACCGAATACCGGACCAGGCCGGTGCATACTACGCTTCTTGGCGCCGAAATATTGATTGTAGAGCATCTCTGTAATTTGAGCGCTTTGCCGCACACCGGTTTTAAATTCAGCGCTGTTCCGCCAAAATTTAAGGGCATGGGTACGTTCCCCGTGCGAGCGATGGCAAGGGTATATTAAAAAGGAATGACGTTATTATTTCCTGCAATTTTTTATGGAATAGTTGCCAGGTATGCATCCTTAGTATATCAACGGATTTATCTAAACTTATGTACCATGCGAAATCTTATCCTTATTCTACTCACCGCTGTTTCATTTTGTTGTAAAGCAAATGAGATCGATAAGCTAAAAACGGTTGATGATGTAAATGTCTTTTTGAAAAAACATTCAAAAAACAAAAAGATCGATTATTTCGGGGAGTCCAAGTCTGATACAAGCACAAAATTCAGTAAGACGAAGTTTTTGAAAATCGATCTCAACAATGATGGGTTGACCGATCTGATTGTCAATGGAACTTATTTGCTTATTGTGTTAGATAAGGCTAACGGTGATTTTGCATTTCATTTTATCGACGACGGAGCTTTTGCCATGCAAAAGTTTGTACTGGCAGATATTATCACTTTAGGCAAACAGCCCTCGCTGGTAGTAAAAAGCTATGATGAAGATGCCATCTATGAAAGAAGGCGGGTAAAATCAGTTTATGATACATTGATCGTCAAATTTGATGGCTTAGTGGAATACAACCCACAGGAAGATGACGCCGCTATATCGAAGCTGTCATTCTCCACAACTATGTGCTTCGGAACATGTCCTGTGTTCGACCTGTATATCGCATCAGACGGATCCGCCGAATATGATGCTCATAAATTCAATCCTGAAACAGGAAAATTCCAGGGTAAGATAGATAACAGAACATTAGTTAAGTTATTTGCCTTAATAAGGTATCTGAATCTCAGAAAGCTGGCCGATAACTATAAAGTGAATTGGACTGACGATCAAACTTGTTGCCTTAAAGTGAAATACAAAAATGGTATCACCAAGACTATCAGTGATTATGGGCTTATTGGCACGTTTGGTTTGCATAGTTTATACGAGATGTTATTTAGCCTAAGACAAAGCCAGGAATGGACCGAAGTAGGCAACTAGTTTTTCGGATTCACATACTTAAACTGATCCACCCCCTTTTCCACCTGCCCCTTCACATTATGCATATCGACGCCCTTAACATCATCGAAAATAAATGCCGGGCGAAGGTCGCTGTTCATATAGCTCACCTCGATATCCCTTAGTTTGATACCATCGGCATGCCGGATATAAAAGCCATAAGACGGCATCGTACCAAACATGGATGGTTCCGGATAATTCTTTTCCAGTTCGGGAACGTTTTTGGCCGCTTGCTCAGTTGTGCCGCCGCCCTGGTAATAAATACGGATATTGTTCAGGTCGATGTCCCGGATGTAGTGGCCGGGTATGCCGCTGATGATACAGCCAAATCTTGGGTTCGAATTGTACACGCGGATATTGTTGATAGATACCCGCCGCAGCTCACCAACAGGTGCTCCCTGCGGACCGCGCATCCTGGCGCCAAGCCGCATGAATATCGGCGCCGAAACGATGTTCCGCATCGTGATATTGCTGACGGTGACATCCTGCAGCAGGGCACCGTCCTCGGTTTCCAGAGCCAGTCCCTGGCAATGATCGAATGTGCAATTGCTGATGGCTACGTTGATAAAGCCGCCGTTTGATTCAGTGCCGAATTTGATACGTCCGGTGCGATAGGCATTACTGTCGGCGGTGGTATAAGTACCCGCCAGGAACGAGCCTTCATCAAATCCGCTTACCGAGCAATTGGTAATGGTCACATTTTCCGTAGCTCTTGCAAAACCCAGCGCAAAGCTGCTTTTCAGGCAAATACCATCGTCCCATGGAGAATTGACGCTGCAATTGGATACATGCACGTTCCGGCAGCAATCGATATCCATGCCGTCGCGGTTGGTGTCCATCTTCACGTTGTCTATGGTTAGATTGTCAACACCGGTAGCCAGTATCGCGAACCATCCGGCATGTTTAAAGGTCACATCTTTGATGATCACATTCCGGCATTTGTACAGGACAACGCTTTTATTGGCTAAAGGACTATCTTTTTTATAGTCGTGCAACAGGCCCTTGCCCCAGATCGCCCCCGGTCCGAGGATGGAAACATCGTGCAGGTTTTCGCCCCAGATCAGCGCGTCGTGAAAATGACTATGTCCGTAATCCTGGTAAGTCATATTAACGGTTTGTTCGGCG
>JAFDZL010000169.1 GCA_018266935.1 Bacteroidota bacterium
CGTGGCATCTCCGGGTTTTCCATGAGCTTCACTTTTTTACGGTCAGCGCTACCTTTATCCCCAGTCCGATAAGTAAAAAGCCCGTTATTTTTTCCTGTAGCAGCCACACCCTCGGGTTGTCCTTAAAGAAATTCCTGCTTTTGCCCAGGATGACGGCGACTATCATCAAAACCAATGTACCCTGTACCGCAAACCAAAGGCCGAGCGTGATGAGGTCGATCTTAATATCAGGTGATGTAGGATCAACAAATTGCGGCAGGAACGACAGGAAAAATATAGCCACTTTCGGGTTCAGCGCGTTGGTTACAACCCCTTGTTTGAAGAGTTTCCACGGATCAAGCTTTACGGTATTGCCTTCGACCTTGTCTGTATTTGGTTTACTGATCAGCGACCTTATGCCAAGGTAAATTAAGTATCCTGCCCCGGCAAATTTGATCAGGCTAAACAGCCACGCCGACCGCGCAATAACGAGTGATAAGCCGAACACCGCGGCGAAGATATGCACAAAACAACCGCAAAATATCCCCAATGCGGACACGATCCCGGCTTTCGGGCCCTGCGATATGCTCCTGGATGCCACATAGAGCATGTCGTTCCCGGGCGTGAGATTCAGCATCAGTGAGGCAATAAAGAACAGGTAAACGTGCTGCAGGTGGAACATAGGCCGGTTATTTTCATAAAAGTAGCCATCGCGCGGGAGTTTTAGGTAAAGTTTTTAATATTGCCGATATTGCTGCCTAATTCACCAATTAGCCTGTCATTATATGCCCGAAAATGCCGAAGGAAATGTAAGCACCGTTATCAGTAATAATATTGCCACTGTATCGTTTTACCATCCCGCGCAAAACTCATTGCCGTCGGCTTTGCTTGATCAGTTGTCTGCTGAGATAACCGCCGCGGGCAGCCAGCCGCTTGTACGCGCCATCGTGCTCAAAAGCCAAGGCGACCGTACTTTTTGCGCCGGCGCAAGTTTTGATGAACTGTTGCAGATCAAAGACAAACAGGCAGGCGCCGAATTCTTCTCGGGCTTTGCAAAGGTGATCAACGCCTGCCGCAAATCGCCGAAGATCATCATCGCGCGTATCCAGAGTAAGGCCGTAGGCGGTGGGGTAGGACTTGCTGCCGCTGCCGATTATTGCCTGGCCACCGAAGCCGCGGCCATCAAGCTCAGTGAACTGGCTATCGGTATAGGCCCTTTCGTCATATCGCCCGCTGTAATACGAAAGGTGGGCTTGTCTGCATTCTCGCAGCTCACCATTCGCGCTTCCGATTTTCAAACGGCGCAATGGGCAAAAGAAAAAGGTCTGTATAACGAGGTTTACCCGGACATTGCCGCTCTTGACGAGGGCCTGGCAGCCCTGGCAGCCAAACTGGCTTCCTATCATCCTGAAGCGCTTGCCGGTCTGAAAAAAATACTTTGGGAAGGCACAGAAAACTGGGACAAACTGCTTGCTGAACGCGCTGCGATAAGCGGCGAGCTGGTGTTATCAGAGTTTACACAAACGGCGCTGCACGGCTTTTTGAGCGGAAAGCGGTAATCTTTTCATTATCAGTATTTTGATATCATCTGCACAAGGTATTTCAATTATCCCGATTTTTAATTATAACTTTAAATAGGGCTTATCGCCAAAAGAAAAGTTATTTATTGAAACCCCGGCTTTGCAGTTCCCGTTAAGCAGGTAATTTCCATGTTTGGCCCTTCAAACTACCGGACGATAGTTTCTATCAGCCTGTTCACCGTCATTATCGGCGTTACGGTGATAGCTGGCTGCGTGCTCAACGTACCTGTGCTCCGGCAGGTAGTACCCGGTTTTGTGGAGATGGTATTCAACATGGCCCTATGCTTCGTCCTTTTCGGCGTAGCGCTTCTAACTACGCAATATCGCTCCGGAAAATATCGGCCGGGGATATACTTTATCCTGTCGGGTATCGGTACCGGTTTCGGTGTGGTAACCCTGCTGGAATTTCTGTTCCATTTTAATGCCGGTATCGACCAACTGTTCGTCAGGGACATGCAAAAGATATCGGCCGATCATCTCTACGCCGGCCGGATGGCCTATAATTCGGCGATTTGTCTGACACTGCTGGGCGCAGGGTTTTTGCTGATCACTTCCAAAAGGCGGATGTCCATGCTGATCGGGCAGTATTGTTTCCATGCTGTCAGCATCATTACATCCATCGCGCTCATCGGTTATTTATATGGCGTGTCATTATTTCACTCGCTTTTGTACTTAAGTTCGATGGCTACGCACACGGCCGTTCTTTTTCTTCTTTTATCCGTCGGTGCTTCTTTGCTCAATCCTTCCACCGGCATCACAGGGCTGTTTACCGGCAAACAAATAGGGCACCGTTTAGCGCAAAGGCTTTTTGTATTAATAACCATCATGTTCATTGTGCTTGGTGCGGTCAGAATACAGACACAGCATTATGATCTGTTTACGTTTGATACCGGTATAGCGCTGCTGGTCGTTTGTTTTTTACTGGCGTTTCTGGGTATAATATGGGGTATCGCGAGGTGGCTAAACAAGATCGATACCATGCGGACAGCGGCCGAAGCTGAAGTAAAGCGGATGAACGCCGAGTTGGAGAAAAGGGTGGAGGAGCGAACAGCAGAGTCGAAAAAGAACGAGGAAAAATATCACTCCCTCATTGAGCAGGCATCGGACGCGATCTATCTGCTCGATAACAACCGGGACTTTATCGACGTGAATGCAAGTATGTGCCAGATGATGGGCTACAGCAAGGACGAACTGCTGAAAATGAATGTGGAAGAGATCATAGAACCGGGAGAGTTAAAAAACGACCCGTTGGCCGACGTCGTCAGAAATCCTGGCGCACCCGTGTTTCGTGAACGCACCTTTGTCCGC
>JAFDZL010000016.1 GCA_018266935.1 Bacteroidota bacterium
CGATATCGCCGCATTGACATCGTTAGCATTAAAAGGCTTGATCACGTTCGAATTCAGCGTGAGCACCCTGCGCTGTTGCTTATGTTTGATGTTCACATAAGTATTGGTATAACGTACATCTGTAAAAGCCGAAATAGGCACCTGGCGTATAATACCTCCCATGGCAATATCGCGGAAGGTGAGCTTCATGTTTCTCAAAGCATCTATATTATTCCGCTGGTCTTCCTGAGCACGGACGTCGATCTCGTAATTATCCTCCTTCGTGTTCCTGAAATCAGCTGCTTTCCAGCCATATACCGAAGTAACCAGTGCCCTGTTGATAGTAGCGGTATTCACACCCTCCCGATTTGCGCGTTCCCTGTCCACATCGAACACGATCTCAGGCTTATCGGCCTGTACATCTGGGATCAGGCCCTCGATACCGGCAATATTTTGCTTGTCGATGAATTTCTTCAATCTATCTGCCGTATGTACCAGTGTGTCAAGGTTATCACCAGCCATTTCGATGCTAATATCCTTTTGAACCGGCGGGCCGGCGTTTTCCTGGGCTACGGCAATTTTGGCGCCGGGTACGCCCTGTACCGATTTGCGAATATTCTCCAATATTTTCTTGGTATCCTTGCCGTTTCGTTCGCCGAATTCTTTGAAAGCAACAGTGATCTTACCCTTGTTGTAATAAGTGCCCTGATCCTCGTCAGTAGGGTCTGTTACGCCTACAGAAACGTTCGAAATGATAGAGCTAACGATATCTTTATCAGGCTCGACCACTTTGGCTACTTTCTTTTCCAGACCGGCAACCACTTCATTTGTCTTTGCCTGGTCGGTACCAATAGGCATGGTTACATAAACGAATACGAAGTTCGGATCGGATGTCGGGAAGAATTCAACCTTCGAGCCCCGTACCGCCACAAAGAATATCGTGAAAACAAACAACATGAAGATACTTCCAAGTATCCCCCAGGGCCTTTTCACAGCCCATTCCAAACGCCGGGCATACCAATGCTGGAAACGCGGCCAGCCTTTTTTCTGAAATCTGTCTATCCATTTCAACAGGAAGAAATGGTTCAGCAGGTAAAGCAGTGCTACAAATACTACAAAGTTGCCTAAGCCTGCATTGATCAGGTAAGCGAAGATGGCAATAATACCAAGCACCAGCATCGCACGTCCTACCCGGCGATCGAATTTAGGATGATCATGTTCGCCGTCGTGATGCTTTCTCATAAAATCCACCGCAAATACCGGGTTCATGATATAGGCCACCACCAGCGATGCCAAAAGCGTAATGATCAGCGTAATAGGCAGGAAAAACATAAAATGGCCGATCAGGCTGTTCCAGAATGCGAGCGGAATGAATGGAGCTAAAGTGGTCATTGTACCTGAAAATACCGGGAGGAACACTTCGCCCGCTGCCATTTTTGCTGCTTCTTTAATAGGAACGCGTCCATTGGCAAAAATACGGTGCGTATTCTCGATCACAACAATGGCGTCATCGACCACGATACCCAGTGCCAGCAGGAACGAGAACAGCACGATCATATTCAGCGTAAAGCCAATAGCCGGCATCACCAGGAAGGCGATAAAGCAGGACAGCGGAACCGAAAGCGCGACAAATATGGCGTTCGTACTGCCCATAAAGAACATCAGGATGATCGTTACCAGCACGAAGCCGATCACGATCGTATTGATCAGGTCGTTTAGCGTGCTGCGTGTCTTTTCCGATTGGTCACCGGTAACGGTAATGTTCAAACCCTTCGGAAAAACCGTTTTCTGTTTATCCAGTATAAGTTTATTGATCTTGTCCGAAGCCTCGATCAGGTTTTCGCCTGACCGTTTGCTCACATTCAGCGTAATTACATTTTTAAAGTTTTGCTGGTCAGGAGTTTTCAGCCTGGCATAGCTTTCCTGGTCCTTGAAACCATCGCGCACCTGTGCAATATCGCGTAGGTAAACCGCTTTCCCTGAGGGGTTACGGATCACCATTGCGGCTACTTCGTCGGCGCTTTTAAAGTCTTCTTTAATATCGATAGCGCGCTGCACACCCGCTGTTTTGAGGTTGCCGGCGGAGGATATGACGTTTTCATTGCCGATTGCGCCAATGATATCATCATAGCTGATCTGTGCTGCTGCCATTTTATTCATATCCACATTGATCTGGATATTTGGTTTCAGCGCTCCAACTTCATCAACCTTTGATATCTCCTTCATGGCCTCAATATCATCCTTCAGGTTGTCGGCATATTCCTTCAGCTTCTTCAGGTCGTAGTTACCCGAAATGTTCACATAAAGGATTGGAATGTCGGCCACGTCGATATCCGTGATCTGTGACGCCTGCAGGTTATTGTCATTCTGGGGAAGGTCCTGCTTCGCCTTATCAACGGCTTCTTTTACATCCTGTTTCGCGTTACGGATGTTCACATCAGCGTTAAATTCGCAGGTTATTACAGAGACATTCTGCTGCGAATTCGAGGTCACCTTTTTCAGCCCTTTCAGCGATTTCAACTGCTTCTCGATCTGCCTTGTCACCAGCAACTCGATATTCTGCGGCGATTGACCGGCATACGGAGTGGTAACGAAAACCTTTGACTGCGCTATGTCAGGAAAGTTTTCTTTTGGTAACCGCATGTAGCTCAACAGGCCCAGCAGCACGATGAGAGCTGCCAGCACATATACGGCCGTTTTGTTGTTAATGGCCCAGGTGGAGGGCTTAAATTCTTTTTGCACGTCTTTCATAATCAAATCATTTTAGCTGATCAGTTAATCGACTGTAAGACCCTTATCTTATCGCCGTCTTCAATTTCGCTTGCGCCATCGGTTATCAGTTTCTCACCTGGCTGCAAACCGCTTTTTATTTCGGTTTTACCGCCGTAAGACGCACCCTCTGTAATATTTCTCCTCTTAGCAATGCCATTCTCATCTACAAACACAAAATCACCTGATTCTGATTTCTGTATTGCATTTATTGGCACCACAATAGCGTTCTTTTTTGAATAATCCGCAATTTTCAAGACCGCAGTCATATTGGGTTTGATAGTTTTGCTTGCGCCAAGTTGTATTTCAATGGCAAAACTGCGTGATGCGGCATCAATGGTTTTAGCGGCAAAGGTCACCTTCGCGGTTACGGAATCGCTAGCATCCGGTACCACCACCTTTACCATATCGCCCTGGTGAATGCTGGCTGCATACGACTCAGGAACATTGGCCTTCACCTTCAGCGATTCAGTATTCACGATCCTGATCGAAGTAGCGGCCGGGGAGGCAGCCTGGCCCAGTATCAGATCCATTTGATCTACGGGCCCGCTAATAGGGGCCACGATGCGGTACAGATCGCCTTGCTCTTTTAATGCGGCAAGTGACCTTTGAGCCGATTGCAAGTTCGATTGCGCCTGGATAAACTGCACTTCGGTACCTATCTTCTGGTCCCAAAGGTTCTTCTGGCGGTCGAACAAAGTTTTCATCAGGTTTACCTGCGTCTCGCCCTGCGCTATTTGCTGTTTCAATACACTATTGTCCAATTGGGCCAGTGTCTGGCCCTTAGTAAC
>JAFDZL010000170.1 GCA_018266935.1 Bacteroidota bacterium
CTTCAGCCGCACCTGGTGCGTGGTCTTGTTGGCATAAATGGCCACGCGGTTCAATGAGCCCAGGAACGCCTGTCTGTCGATCGTCAGCTTGTTCGGGTTATTCTGCGGAATCACCGCTTCGTAATCCGGGTAACGCTCGTCTATCAGGCGGCACACCAAATTGATGTTGCCAAATTTAAAGAACGCGCTGGTACTGTTGTACTCAACCGATACATTGATATCCTCGGCCGGCAATGCCGACTTGAGCAAATTTAAAGCTTTTTTGGGCAATATGAACGCTGCGGTGCTTGCGGCCTTAGCATCCTTACGGCGGTAGCGCACCAGCTTATGCGCATCGGTGGCGACAAATGTTAAAGACGAGGTTGACAACTGGCAGTAAACGCCTGTCATAGCCGGGCGCAGTTCGTCGTTGCTTACCGCAAAAATGGTTTTGTTGATAGCCTCAGCCAGCACCGAAGCGGCCAGGTTAACGGATGAGGCATTCTCAACCACAGGTATCTTCGGGAAATCCTCGCCGTTCTCACCGCTCAGTTTGTACTTACCGTCGCCGGCGTTGATCTCGATGGCGAATGTGCTGTCGTCAACCGAGAAAGCAATAGGCTGCTCGGGGAGTGATTTCAGCGTATCCAGTAGTATGCGTGAGGGTATCGCAATGCGTCCGTTTTCCTTCGACTCCACCGTCAGCGAGGTGGTCATGCTGGTTTGCAGGTCAGTAGCCGATATGGTCAGGTTCCCACTCTTTATCTCAAATAAAAAATTCTCCAAAATGGGCAATACGGTGCTGTTGCTCAGGGCTCCGCTCACCGCCTGTAACTGCTTGAGTAATGTTGAAGTGGAAACAATAAATCTCATGTTCTGATAGTATTAATCAACCAAAAGTATAAAAATTAATGAGCATACCTTCTCTTGCGAAAATAATGTTGAAAAATAGCAAATATTAACACAAAGGCCAATGGAACCGCGTTATTGAGCACCTGCCAGTAGAGCCTTTCCGAACGTATTTTTGCCCTGTCGAGCAGGCGTAATTGTATCTCTTTTGAACGCAATTCGATAAGGCCTGAATCATCGGTCAGGTAGTCGGCTATATTCAGTAAAAGATTCTTGTTGGCGAATGTTTGACCCGCATCACGATCATACCCCAATGGATACGCGCCTTCGCGGGTCACGTCATTCTTAAATATGTCGCCGTCGCTGATCACGATCATCTTAGTCGGAACACTTTTCGGCAAAGGGTCGATCTTTTCCGTCACTCCGGCAGGCACAGGGCGATTTAAAAAATCGGACGTAAACTGACCTTCGAGCAATACGCCTACAGTTTTGGGCGGCCGGATAAAATCCTTGGGATCCGGCTCCTGCTCCAGCGCCTGCAAACTTAAAAGGTATGGCGTATTGAATTTCTTGTTGTGATCGGTGGTAGTAAGCAAGATGGTTTTCTTCACGTCCTTTACGCCGATCGTATCTATTGTACTGATAAATTGCGTGAGTATGCCGTCCAGGTTTTTAACTACCGGGTGTTTTGAGCGCGGGATGAGCACGGGATAATACAACCAGGGCCGGGTTATGATCTGCGGCTGACCACCTACGCTGCCGGCAACCACGGCTATCGGCGCGCAGCTCATATCGGCAATCAGATCATAGTTGATACGCGCCCCGTAAACAAACAATTGATCGTCGAGGTTAAGCTGCTTTGGGAACGTAAGCTGATCGCCGCCGTGTCCGCGCATGGTATCCAATTCTGCATTTACCTGGTCGATGGTCCACAGCACACGGCCGCCCCGCATAATATATTGGTCGAGTTTAAATTTCTGCGCCTCGGTAAAAGGCTTGTCGGGTTTGGGTACCACCAACATTTTTATGCGCTGCAATGCCGACAATGGTATCTTATCAAGGTCGATGCGCCCCACTACATAACCATCCGACAGGGCGTTGATGGCTCCTTTTAATTGCAGGTCGTTCAGTTCCTTATGCCCTTCGGTAAAACCTATCAGCGGCTTTCCGCCCCCTGCCAGTTTTTTGATGGCTGATGAAAAGCTGTATTCCAGGTTTTGGATAGCCTCGGTAGCGCCTTCTTCTTCCTTTTGCGCGTCCATGCGCGATTGCAGCAGGTTAACGGCAATGCCCTGGTTCTTATATTCGATCAGCGCCTCGGGAAAGATCATGATCTGGCTGATGCCGTTTTCGGTTTGCACGCCGAATGCCTGGCCTGAAATGCCTTTGGCGTCCAGCGAATCATAAACCGCGCGCTGTGCGCTATCCGGCAAGCCTTTTACATTGGCTACCGGATCCACAAATTCATAAGTGAGATTTCCGTGCGAATAAGCTTGCAGGTCGCTCAGCATATCGCGCGTGGCACGCTGCAGCCGTTTCGCCCAATTGGGAAAATTATCGCCCTTCAGGTAAACGACCACTTTCATCGGCTCGTGCACTTTGCCCAATATTTGCTGGCTTACCTTCGATATGGTAAAGCGTTTTTCTTTGGTGAAATCGAAACGCGTAAAAGCGAATCCCGACACCAGAGCCGCCACCAGTATCACCGCAAAAATTGCTATGCTGTCGCGGCGGCTCACTCCTTTTTGCCGCTGGCGTTTGATAACTACCAGCGTAAGCCAAATGAACAAAGCTGTAACGCAAAGGAAGTAGGCCAGATCGCGGGTATCCAGCACGCCGCGGCTTATGGAGTCGTAATGCTCGGTGATGCCGATATTCTGAATATCGAGGTTTTGCAGCGCAGGCAGCGGGGCCAGCAGATCAAAACCTGCATAAAGGAAGAAACATAATGCAGCTGCAATGATGAAGGCAACAACCTGGTTTTTACTGACAGCCGATGAAAAAAGCCCGATGGCGACGAAACACGAGCCGAGCAGGAACAGGCCGATGTACGATCCGATGACAGCACCGGTATCGATATTGCCTTGCGGAGAACCCAAATGCCAAACCGAGTAATAATAGATCAGCGTGGGGATCAATGCAAAGAGCACCAGCACCACGCAGGCAAAAAATTTACCCAGGATGATCTGCCCGTCGGTGAGCGGACGGGTCAATAATATTTCAAAGGTCCCTTCCCGCCTTTCCTCCGAAAGTGAGCGCATCGTGATGGCCGGAATAAGGAACATAAACAGGTAGGGCGCAAAACTGAAAAGGCTGTCCAAACCGGCGTAGCCATAGGCCAGGATGCTTGTTGACGGAATAATCCACAACAACAGCCCCATGCCCAATAAAAACACGCCTATGGTTACGTAGGCCACCAGCGAACTGAGGTAGGAAGTGATCTCCTTCTTTAGAATACTATACACTGTGAAATTAACGAGGTCGCCGCCGAAAATACGTATTTAGTTGTAAAAGTTAGAATGGTTGATTGAGTTAGATTGAGTTGATTAAGTTGTTCCCAGGTTTTAACCTAATCAACCGCTTAACTTAATCAACTACTTAACTGACTCATAGTCCAAACCTGTACGCCACCCGTATCGCTGTTTGCTTAAGCTGTCCCTGCCAATCCTCGTAGCGGAAGCCGATATCGACACCATGCTTTTCCGAGGGGATGACGAAGCCGGGGCCGACGGAAAACAATCCGAGGCTGTGCCTGTTACCATTAAGCGGCAATGCCGCGCCGCCTTCGCCTTCGAGGTAAACATTCTGTGAAAAATAATATTTGACGCCTGCTTTCAGCGGAACAAACAGATCAGCGCCGCTATTGTAATTATTAAGGATGCTGCTGCGCTGGAACACCGAAGAAAAGCCCGCTGTCAGGCTTAAACTTACCGGCGATACGACAGGCAACTCGAATTTTGCCGAAGCGCCCAGGACGACATTATACAGACCGTAATTCGGTATGCCCAGCTCACCGCCGAGAGAAAGCGCTGTCTTGTTTTGTGCGTTTGCGCCCGTTATAACGAATACGAGAAGTAAAATGAGTAAGGGGTGTTTCATAGTTGACTTTTGTTAAAAATTGAAACGTCGGAAAGTTCGAATGTTGTATTGA
>JAFDZL010000171.1 GCA_018266935.1 Bacteroidota bacterium
ACCATCGATCAGAGCATTTTACCCGCGTCGATGTATGTTGATTACGTAAGGGTGTATAAGCAAACGAATTAAAAAGTCCGAAAGTCGGGAAGTCCGAAAGTCCGAAAGACAGATACCGTTTTTCTTTCGGACTTAAAAAAATTGTCATCTATACGGTTTTTAATTAGTTTAGGCGTTCAAACCAATAAAACCGTTCCTGATGAAACTACGCCTGCTATTCTTATTTAGCGTTTTGTGCACTGCCTCTGTCTGTGCGCAATCGGTCAAAACCTTTCATGTTAAATCGCCCGACGGCAAGATCGATCTTACGATCTCGGCCGGAAAGAATATCGAGTGGTCAGTGAACCACGAGGATACGCAGGTGGTACTGCCTTCCGAGGTGTCGCTGGCGCTGGGCGACGGTACTGTGCTTGGGACCGATGTGAAAGTAAAAGATGCGAAGCCGGCGTCGGCCAACAATACCATTAATACTCCGCTTTATAAAAAGGACAAGGTAACGGACAATTACAACCAATTGACGCTAACCTTTAAAGGCGATTACGGGCTGATCTTCCGCGCCTATAACGACGGGGTGGCCTATCGTTTCTTCACTGCAAAACCTTATAGCCTTACCATCGATAACGAAGAAGCCAATTTCAATTTTAAAGACGACGACAAGGCTTTCCTGCCTTTGGTGAATGATTTTCGTCACCATGATAAATTCAATACTTCGTTCGAGGCAACCTACGACGAGCTAAAACTTTCAGCAGTAAAAAAGGATACGCTGGCGTTTATGCCGGTTTTGGTTGACCTGGGCAACGGCAAAAAAGCAGCGCTCCTGGAATGCGACCTGCAGAATTATCCCGGTATGTACTTAACGCCCGGAAGCCAGGGTCATAACCTGCATGCCGTGTTCGCGCCTTACCCGATCAAAGAGGAATTAAGCAATATCAATTACGTGGTGGACAGCCGTGCCGATTACATTGCCAAAGTGCCCGGCATCCATACCTTCCCGTGGCGGGTGGTGGTGATCAGTACCGAAGACAAGCAATTGGCCAATAATGATATGATGCGCCGGCTGGCCGAACCCTCCAAAGTCACCGATC
>JAFDZL010000172.1 GCA_018266935.1 Bacteroidota bacterium
CAATTAACCACTTTTTACCGTTTTCCGATAGGTTTTCGCGACCAGTCATGAATTTGCGAGCCCAAAAGCCGGCTTAGTGTACTTGCACTCTTGAGGAACCCGATCGTGTCACCGATCACAGCCGCAGTTTTAGCAGCGTCAATTGTAAAAGCGTCGTCAACTAATCACCGGTCAACCAATCACAAATCACTAAAATCCTTACCTTTGCCTGCACCTAAAAAAACACTGCTATGCAATACGATGTTATCGTGATCGGTTCGGGCCCGGGCGGCTATGTGGCGGCTATCCGCTGCGCGCAATTAGGATTGAAAACCGCCTGTATTGAAAAATACGCTACTTATGGCGGCACCTGCCTTAACGTGGGCTGTATCCCCTCAAAGGCCCTGCTCGATTCGTCCGAACATTACTACAATGCTTCCCATGCCTTCAAAACGCATGGCATCAACCTGGATAACCTGTCGCTGGATATCGCCCAGATGATGAAACGCAAAACCGAGGTGGTTGCGAAGAATACCTCCGGTATTAGCTTCCTGTTCAAGAAGAACAAGATCGACGGCATCCAGGGTGTGGGTTCATTCAAGGATAAGAATACGATCAGCATCAACAAGCCGGACGGCTCTGTTCAGGAGATCACCGGCAAGAACATCATCATAGCAACCGGTTCGAAGCCATCAAGTTTGCCTTTCATCCAGATCGATAAAAAACGGATCATTACTTCGACCGAGGCTTTAACCCTGACCGAAGTGCCGAAACACCTGGTATTGATAGGCGGCGGTGTGATCGGCCTCGAATTGGGCTCCGTTTATTCGCGCCTGGGCGCCAAAGTTTCGGTGATCGAATTTATGGATTCCATCATCCCGACCATGGATCGCGGTTTAGGCAAGGAATTGCAGAAGGTGCTATCAAAGCAGGGCATGGATTTCTACCTGAACCATAAGGTAACCGGCGCAACGGTTAAAGGCAAGGAAGTTACGGTGACTTTTGATGCGCCGAACGGCGATAAAAAGGAATTGAAGGGTGATTATTGCTTAGTGGCTGTTGGCCGCATCGCTTATACCGATGGGCTAGGCCTCGAAAACATCGGCCTGAAAGTGGAAGAACGCAGCCGCAAAGTGACTGTTGACGATCACCTGGAAACGAGTGTAAAAGGCGTTTACGCTATCGGCGATGTGATCAAGGGCGCTATGCTGGCCCATAAAGCGGAAGACGAAGGCACTTTTGTTGCGGAAAGCATCGTCGGCCAAAAACCGCATATCAATTACAACCTGATACCGGGCGTGGTATATACCTGGCCCGAAGTTGCTGCAGTTGGTCAAACCGAAGAGCAATTGAAAGCTGCCAATATCAAATACAAAACGGGCTCGTTCCCCTTCCGTGCGAGCGGTCGCGCGGTAGCCAGCGGCGATATGGATGGGTTTGTAAAGGTGCTGGCCGATTCTGCTACCGACGAAATATTAGGCGTGCACATTATCGGTCCGCGTGCCGCGGATATGATCGCCGAGGCAGTTTGCGCGATGGAGTTCCGCGCCTCAGCCGAAGATGTTTCGCGCATGAGCCACGCCCACCCGACTTATACCGAGGCATTCAGGGAAGCATGTTTGGCGGCGACGGATAATAGGCCGATTCATATTTGATTGATTCCGGAAATTACTTAAGAGTTAAAAAGGGAGCTATTTGGCTCCCTTTTTGGTTGTAAATACCGTGTTTTCACGGGTTGACAGATAGTGGTAAACTATATACATTCAGTCATTATTGCGCCATCAGTCTAAATGGCGAATGCTTAACTTATTTGAACAAAGGATAACTGTTTATTATCGATCGTTGTCTATGAATGAATTGTCGATTCCTAAAATATTCGTTGAGAACGGAAACTCATCAAGGAAATTCGAAAACTTCCAAAATTTTACGTTTAAAGATCTTGATTTCAAAGGGAGTGCAGATCCGATCTCGTTCTATAGAAGTGATTTTAGGGGCGCTACTATTACTAAAGTTTATTTCTGGAAAAACAGCTTTGAAAGGTGTGATTTTATAAACTCTTATATATCAGATTCGACTTTTGAAGAGTGCCACTTTAGAACCGACTTTACAAATATCATTTTTGAAAGAGTCTTTTTCAATTCCAACTTTGAAGACACGTGCGCATTTTATAATTGCATGTTCCTGAATTGCACATTTCAGCACGAAAGAGTCACCGAAACAGTAACGAGAAATTGCGAATACAACGAATGCATCATAAATGGATGTTCATTTGATAAAAATGCCTTCGACGATATCACCTTTTTCAAAACGACCCTTCAAGATATTTCCCTTGCCGATATGGGGGCAATTAATTTGTCATTCGATCAATGTACTTTTGAAAATGTCGTCTTAGACCCTGATTATCTCGGCTCATACCTAGTCAAAAACACGTCTATGGCCAATATCCGGTACGAATATCGGGGCCACGAGATACCACTTAGCGGTGAACTAATTGAAGACTTCAGGACTCTTTCCCTATTTTTCATGCAGGAACGCCGATATAACGAGGCCTTCAATTTGACCATTCTGTATAATTTTCATTCTAAGTCAAATGCCTCTTTGTCAGTCTTTTTCAAACAAATTGTTGAAGCGGTAAACACCGATTTTCATATCCTGCGACATGTCGAGCAATTGACTCGATATGTCGCGATCATTAAATTTTACGGTGTATCAGCGATGATCAACGCCAAAGACTTGTTTTACATGATAGGCCTGCTAAAGTCAACGGATACTTCCAGCGTGCGCATAAGGGACAGGGTTGCATTTGAACATTCCATTTACGACCTGGAGAATACATTTCAAACGGTTTTATTGCAACCTTGGATGTGGGATAGTATAGATCCATTTGCTTTGGTGATGGCAGAAGTAAAAATTGATGAATCGGACTTGGACCTATTCAAAGAAAATTATCTTGCCTACTTAGACCAGTTATTAAAGGATCTTAGGCAGCCTTCTATTCATCCGGAGTTTCAAATAATCGGGGTGAGAAAGGGCTCTCTAGTCATCGAATTCATTTCATACGCCATTGCCGTATATGGTTTGGCCCGGATCATAAAGGCGATATTTAGCGAAATCTATTCGATAAGACTAGAATTTGAAATCCACAAGAAGACAATAAGATTAATCTCAGAGAGCGATGTTAAAAGTCCCCTTTTATTAAAAAAGAATATCGTTGCCGCTAGGAAAATAATAAACGAGCCGTCAGACGACTTATTAAAAAATTCTAACAAGTTATCTGTTTTGCTTAAAAGGTTTAAGATCTATACGAATACATTTTAGAATAGCTGGCATCAGATCTTTAGGATTTAACAACAAGTTTATACGAAACCCAAATTTATTTTCGGGATGAAGGCAAAAATAAAAAGAGGGAAGCGCTAGCACCTGTTCGTCGAAAAGGAATTTACGGATAATTCGCTTGACATCAAGTTCTTTCATGGTAAAGTATTTATGTGCAACTATTGTGAAAAATCCGCTATTTGAAGGGTAGGCATAGTAATCACTTTCTCGGAGAACGGAATTTAATAGTTCGAAATTGTCTACTATTTTCAATTTGTGACCGTCCAGTAGTTCTTTTACATCGGCGCTATTATCTGATAAGTAAAGTTCTTTGAGCATCAACAATTGACTGCTACTGAAACCCCCGTAAAATTGGTTTATGGTCTGCTCAATGGTTTTAATAAGTGAATTGTTCCCAAAAATCACGGCGCTTTTTATACCATTAAGCAACAGTTTTTTAGAAAGCGAATCGATCAAAATACATTTACCTGAAGCGGAGATCGCATTTAACTTGCCGATAGGTAATAAATTCTGATTTGTTCGGGTCCACTCAAGACCGCCTAGCGAAGAATCAATGATTAGATAAAAGTTCTTTTCTGCACTCAAACGGGCAATAGCAGTCAAGTCGGCGTCCTGTAATGATATCCCGCAACTATAATAAGGGTCCGTAATGATCAGGGTCTCGATTTTGAATGTATTGATCGCTTCCTCTAATGCCTTGAAGTCTATTCTAAAACCATTAGTATCCTTTAGATGAAAGAAATAAATTTCGACACCGAAATCGACTAACGTGTCGAGAATCGAAAAATAGACTGGTGTAAATACCAGGTAATTAGAAATGCCCGATTTGTGCAAAGACAGCAACGTCGCATATAAAGCAGCGGTCGCGCTTCCCACGATGTCAATCTCCGAAGGCTTAAATAGGGTATTGGTTAAAGACTGCAAAATCAAAGATTTCAGCTCCCTTTGATCCTCTGGAAACAAATACCTGATCGTTTGCTCTTTGGATGCATCGAAAGCTTTTTCGATAAGGCCGAAGGGGTATTCTATATGATTATCGGTGACGTTCCAATCAGAAACAAAATAATAGTTTTTTGTTGCGGCTCTTTTATAGTCGTTTAGAAGTTCAAAGA
>JAFDZL010000173.1 GCA_018266935.1 Bacteroidota bacterium
TGGGGTCATTCAGTAAACCTGTGCCATTCAATTCGAGAAAGCAACCTGTCCCTACCGTCCCCGACCCGATCACATCGCCCGGCAGCACATCGCAGCCATAAGCGCAGCGCTCGATGATCTCGGCAAAGGTCCAGTCCATATCGGCCATATTACCGTGCGAAACCTGTTTGCCGTTCACATGGCATTTCATATCCAAATTATAGGCATTCCCAGTGTGATTCGGTTTCGGGGCGATTTTATATTGCTCCAGCTCATCCGGCGTCACTAACCACGGGCCGATCACTGTTGAAAAATCCTTGCCCTTTGCCGGACCGAGATTGAGCAGCATCTCCTCCATTTGCAGCGTACGCGCGCTCATATCGTTCATGATCATATAACCCGCGATAAAATCGTCAGCCTGTGAAGCACGAATATTCCTGCCTTTTTTATTCAGCGCAACAGCAACCTCAAGCTCAAAATCCAGTTTCTCGAAATGGTCGGGCATACATTCGATCTCGCCTACACCTTGTATCGCATTATGATTGGTAAAATAAAATATCGGGTACTGATCGAACTGGGGTATCATTTCGGCCTTACGATTGCGCCGGGCGGCGGCCACGTGCTGTCGAAAAGCATATCCATCCCGGCATGAAGTCGGGTGCGGAACAGGCGCCAGCAACTCGAAAAAAATTTCTTCTTTGGCTTCGATCTTACCTGAAAGAATATCATCGTTTACCTTCTTCGCGCGGTCCATCAGTTCATCGCCACCCCACAGGAAATCGTTCATGTTGTCAGGGATCAACTTATGGCACGATTGCAGATTGTAGATATGTCCGTTGGCGTAAACTCCCAGGTGTTCCCGGTCTTCAGTTCTATAGGATACTAATTTCATGTTCAGTTATTGGTAAAGAAGCGCTCAAAGCTATAATTTTCCTTTGGCATAAATTACTATGCTTGCATATTAAATAAATCGGATATAACTTTGTGTATGCTGCGCATCCAGTGTCATTTTCTGTTTTCCCTCGGCCTCACTTCGATGAGTGACGCCTCTTCTTTCAGGGACGCTGTGCTTGCCAAGATCGTGTTGGCTCAATACTGATTTTTGTTGGAAGGTTCAAAGGTTGGAAAGTTGAAAAGTTAAACTATTCCGACCCTATAATCGTTTTTATATTTATAGTGTTATCGTGCTGTAAATGAAAACGATTTCAACCTTAAAACATTCAAACTTTCCAACATTAAAACAAACTGCAAACCATGCCCGTTTATCATAAATCAGGAAATATCCCGCCGAAAAGGCACACGCAGTTCCGCAAGCCAGATGGTTCGTTATATGCGGAAGAATTGGTATCCACCGAAGGCTTTTCGAGCCTGTATTCGCTGGTGTACCATTGCTATCCGCCGACCATCGTTAAAACACTGGGTGAGCCCTATTCCGTCGAGCCGAAAATCGCCCGCGAAAAACACCTGAAGCATACCAGTCTTATTGGTTTTAAGATAGAACCGGAAGATGACTATTTGAAAAGCCGTAAGCCGGTGCTGGTGAACAGCGATCTGCATATTTCGCTGGCGGCGCCTCGGAAATCCATGACGGACTATTTTTACAAGAACAGCCAGGCCGACGAGGTGATCTTTGTGCATGTAGGCACAGGTACTTTGAGGACAGGCTATGGTAACATCAAATTTGAATACGGCGATTATCTCATCGTTCCGCGCGGTACTATTTACCAGATGGAATTTGACGGCGAAGACAACCGGCTGTTCATAGTCGAAAGCTTCAGCCCGATACGTTCCCCGAAGCGTTATTTGAACCAGTACGGCCAGTTGATGGAGCATTCGCCCTATTGCGAACGCGACCTGAAATTGCCGGAAAACCTGGAAACTCATGACGAACACGGCGATTTCAAGATTCTCATCAAAAAACAGGGGCTGATCTATCCTTACATTTATGGTACGCATCCATTCGATTTCGTAGGCTGGGATGGCTTTCACTATCCTTACGGGTTTTCGATCCACAATTTTGAGCCGATCACCGGCCGTCTGCATCAACCGCCACCGGTGCACCAGACTTTCGAGGGCCACAACTTTGTGATCTGCTCGTTCGTACCGAGGAAATACGACTACCACCCGCTTTCGATACCCGCGCCGTACAACCACAGCAACGTCGATAGCGACGAAGTGCTTTATTATGTGGATGGCGACTTTATGAGCCGAAAGAGCGTAGTGAAGGGTCAAATTACTTTGCATCCGGGTGGCATACCGCACGGACCACATCCCGGCGCGGTTGAAAAATCCATCGGCAAGGAATCGACGGATGAACTGGCCGTGATGATCGACCCGTTCAGGCCATTGATGCTTACCGAAGATGCGATCAAAATTGAGGACGAGAATTATTACAGAAGCTGGGCTTCGGAATAGTTGTTGAAAGGTTGGAAGGTTGTAAAGTTGAAATGTTGACTTGCAAAACTTCCAAAGCCAAAGCGATAAATAACCTTACAACATTCCAACTTTCAAACATTACAACAAAACAATGCAAACACAAACTTTAGATAAAAAACCCCAAACAAGCGATTTCCTGCCGCTGAACGGCACGGATTACGTTGAATTTTACGTCGGTAATGCCAAACAGGCGGCCCATTTTTACAAAACGGCTTTCGGCTTCCAGAGCCTGGCTTATGCCGGTCCGGAAACAGGCGTGCGCGACCGGGCATCATACGTGCTGATACAGGATAAAATACGCCTGGTGCTGACCACTCCCATGCATTCCGACCATCCCATCGCCGAACATATCAAAAAGCACGGCGACGGTGTAAAGGTCCTTGCTCTTTGGGTTGACGACGCCTACGACGCTTTTGAGCAGACGGTAAGTCGCGGCGCCGAGCCTTTCCAGCAACCACAAACGCTGAAAGATGAGCACGGCGAAGTACGCACGAGCGGCATCAGGCTCTATGGTGAAACCGTCCATTTGTTTGTCGAGCGCAAGAACTACAAAGGCATCTTTTTACCGGGCTACCACGAATGGAAATCGGATTATAATCCTCCAATGGCCGGCCTGAAATACGTAGATCATTGCGTAGGTAACGTGGGCTGGCACAAGATGAACGAATGGGTTCATTTTTATGAAGAAGTGATGGGTTTTAAAAACATCCTCACTTTCGATGATAAAATGATCTCGACCGACTATTCGGCGTTGATGAGTAAGGTGATGAGCAACGGCAACGGCTATGTCAAATTCCCGATCAACGAACCCGATGAAGGCAAAAAGAAATCGCAAA
>JAFDZL010000174.1 GCA_018266935.1 Bacteroidota bacterium
ATGTGTCCGGCCAGCACTTACAGAAATACGTGGATGAAGCTGTGTTCAGGTATAACCACCGCTTTGATGATGTAGATATGTTCGGGTGTCTGCTATTGCGCCTTACTTCTTATCGGGCTTAGGTTCAGTCATACCGTTAAGCACAAAGTTGAATAACTCTTTCCCTTGCTCATTAGTCCCTAATGACTTCATGGCCTCACGCTCTTGAGGAACCGGAATGTCCTGTTTGCTGTGCGTTTCTGCTATCTCTGCGGTCGTGCGCTGCGGTAAATACCCGTCTTTGTCTTTCGGTTTATTAATTTTTTTTGCAGCCCTTTTTTTCTTTATCATACTCAAAGCTACAACAAAAAAACCGCTTAAATAAGTGTCTAAAGGGGATATACACGTTATTCCAAGTGATAAAATTCAAAATTGCTACAGGATTTTTACATCACATACAATTAATTTTAGTTTAAAGAAAATTTCACATTCGGCTCTAAGTTCCTATTTTTGCACGCTTGTTGATAAAGCACATCTAAGTGGCACGTTCAATTGCAATAGCGTTAAAAGAGAACTGGAAACAGACCTGGAACTCGCAGATCCAGCGGGCTCAGATCATTATTGGCTCCGTTCTAATGATGGCTATTTCGCTAATGCTTCCTTCATTTTTTAACCTGATCCAAAAACGCGACGGTATTTTATTGAATGATTGGGTGCTGGCCGCAATACAGCCGCATAATGTATCATGGGCTATTTTCACCATCATTTGGGGCGTAGGGCTTTACGGATTATGGCGCGCTATTGAAAAACCCACGATCTACATTACGTATATCTGGTCGCTTGTTTTTGTGACGGTGCTTCGTGTACTGTCCATAAGTCTTATAGCACTCGATCCGCCCCGGGGCCTGGTAACGCTCAGCGACCCGCTAACCGGGATATTTTACGGTGAAAGCAATATTACCAAAGACTTATTCTTCTCCGGCCACACATCTATACTATATCTAGCTTATTTGTGTGTCGAACGTAAGAACGACAAGGTCATAATGCTCATAGCAACGCTGATCGTAGCCTGTCTTCTGCTGGTGCAGCACGTACACTATACCGTTGACGTTGTGGCCGCCTTTATCGTCGTTTACCCTGTAAACAAGTTGGTAAAATACCTGGTTGCTTAAGCAACCGTTATCCGTTCATTTTCGTCAGAAATTAAAAAAGGCCCCCGCCTGGCAGCGGGAGCCTGTCCCGGCTTTTACACCAGGACTAACCTAAACCTTATCACAACTTTAATAACGGAGCTTTTTACAATGTAGTTTGCTGCAACTCCGTTTTTACTTTAAAATGATATAACTTTATTCGGCATGGATAATATCGAGATAGAACGCCTCATCAGAATAAGCAGGGAAAAACCCCTGCTACCCGAGACGTACATCCCCTGGAAGGATGAACTGCAGGCAAACGAATATTATCTGCCCCAACACCTCACGTCGCTGGAGGGAACTGCCATTTATAAGACGCTGTCGAATAAACAGAAACTTGAGCTGGGGCGGCACGAGATCGTCCAGGTGATGTACTCCTATGCCTGGGGCGAGAGCCTTTTCTGCCTGTTCATGAATAAATATATCCTGAACCTGGCGCCGGACAATTTGGAATACCAGTTCCTGCTACGCGAACTGATAGAGGAATTCCGCCACCAGGAAATGTTCACCCAATCTATACTGCGCCTTGGTGGTAAACCGATAACAATCAGCCGCGCTCATCGCTTTATCGGGGCGGTTACCACTAAGCTGCTTCCGCATGACTGCCTGTTCATGGGCAGTCTTTCTATCGAGATGGTATCCGACCGGTATGGCAACTACGGGAAAAAGGACTTAAACCTGTACCCTGTTCTAAGAAAGGTTTTTGAACTGCACAACATTGAGGAGGCGCGGCATATCCTGTTCACCAAAGATATGCTCAAAAAATATACGACTAAAGCAGGTTTCCTTCGGCGAACCGTTTATAGTTATGTTATGCTTTTTAACATTTATTTTCTGCGGACATTATATGTAAAAAAGGAAATCTACCAGCGAATCGGTATCGAAAACCCTGACGCGGCTTATAAGATCGCTTCAAAAAACTATAAAGAAAAATTCACCCAAAACTGCCTCGGAGAAATCGTCGAATTCGTAGATAGCTGGCGTGGCTTTAACGGCGTCACCCGCTGGGCCTGGCGCTGGCTGATGGGTGCGAAGGTTTAATTGGTGCCATTATTACTTTTTAGTTCATCAAGTCGTGCGACATCTGACCAGTCCTTTTGCCTGTGAGTAACAAGCTTCATTTTTCTCAAAAAATGATAATTGACAACGTTCAATATTACGCCGTTTCCTATATCATGTTTTATCATTTCAGTCTCTGCCTGGTCAAAATCAATTGTAGGATGGACAAAAGTCAGGCAATCGATAGTATCCGGCATTGCCCCGATTGAGCATTTAAAAAAAGTGGTAAAATCTTCACTTTTTAAGTCGGCAAGTTCTTCGTCTGTATATCCTAAATCAAGCAGGGCATTGCAAAACAGGTCGCGATTAGCATTTGCTGGTGCAAGCCAAATATCCATATCATTAGTATGGCGTTCTATTCCGTGGAAATTTACAGCAATGCCACCTATAAGCATGTATCTTACCTGATGTTTGTACATCGCGGTAAGAAAAGCAAGGAAGAATTCATCTTCAATGTCAAAGCGCATCGTGTGAGTGGTAAATTTTTAGTATCCTACAATTCGTTTGGGGATACTTCCTAAAATTTATCTTCTTACGCAATTTAAAAAAATACCTCAACCGCTCGGAGTAAGAAAGAGCAGCAAAAAACTGCCTGCGTTCTTCTTCATCCTGTTCAAACGTTGTATTTATTTTAATTCGCTTCAATTTTCTCAATATTAATATATTCCTGAATATGTTCTCGCTGCCCGGGTTTGCCATTCTTAAACGCTGCCCGGGGTTTCAAACCCAATAATTCAAACATCGCCATGTCGGTATCAAATGAAGGGTTTGGCGTGGTCAGTAGTTTATCCCCGGCAAATATGGAATTTGCTCCTGCCATAAAGCACAGCGCTTGTTCAACAGTCGTCATTTCAGTGCGGCCTGCTGAAAGGCGAACAACGGTTTTCGGCATAATGATACGAGTGGTCGCGATCATGCGCACCATATCCCATATCGAAACGCGGGGCTGATCGGCTAAAGGAGTACCTTTTACAGGTACCAAAGCGTTGATCGGCACCGATTCGGGGTGTTTCGGCAGATTGGAAAGCGTTTTAAGCATCGAAATACGGTCTTCAACTGTTTCGCCTAAACCAATAATGCCGCCACTGCAAACTGTGATTTTCGCTTTGCGCACATGTTCCAGCGTCTTCAGGCGTTCGTCATATGTGCGCGTTGTGATAATTCGTTTATAATCGTCCTCCGAAGTATCCAGGTTGTGGTTATAGGCATACAGGCCCGCGTCGGCTAATCGCTGTGCCTGACTTTCGGTAAGCATGCCGAGCGTGCAGCAAACCTCCATATCCAATTCGTTCACCGCCTTCACCATGTCGATCACCTTATCAAAGTCTTTATTGTCGCGTACCTCACGCCAGGCAGCGCCCATACAAAGCCGTGAGGCACCGCCTGCTTTAGCTTTTTCCGCCGCCGCGATCACCTCGTTCTTCGGCATAATAGAATGAACGTTCACGCCGGTATTGTAACGTGCAGCCTGCGGGCAATAGGCACAATCTTCAGGGCATCCGCCGGTTTTGATCGAGATCAGCGAGCTGATCTGCACTTCGGCGTAGTCTTTATTCTCACGATGTACCGTGGCCGCCTCGTAGATCAGGTCGAGCAGCGGTTTATGGTATATTTCGGAAATTTCTTCTTTGGTCCAATTGTTTCGCACTTCAGTCATAGATGTCCTCTTTCGCGGTCAAAGTTAAAAAGATCAATGGTGTTTCAATATAATTTCTGTCGCCAGCCACAGCGGAAGCAGGAATCCGGCACAATCTGTAAATGTTGTGATGATAATAGACGACGCTACAGCGGGATCTATCCCTACCCTTTTTAAGATCAGGGGTATCGATGCACCGGTAAGTCCCGCGACGATCAGGTTGCCCGTCATAGCAAAGAACAGTACAATGCCAAGCTTGAGATTGGCGTCATAAATAAGCGCAATAACAAAAACGATCAGTCCGTTGGCCGCGCC
>JAFDZL010000175.1 GCA_018266935.1 Bacteroidota bacterium
TAAACTCGGCCGTGACATAAGGGTCGAACATTTTAAATTCGGGGATATAGTCCGTCACTTTATCATCCAGGTGCAATTTGCCTTCGTCGCACAAAATTCCGATGGCTGCCGTAGTAAAAGCCTTGCTGTTAGAGGCTATTCCGACCAATGTATTTTCGTCCATCTTCTTTCCGGAAGCCAGTGAACTAACGCCGTAGCCTTTGGCATAAACTACTTTACCGTCCTTCACGACAGCAAGGGATATGCCCGGCACATCGAAGGTTTTGAGCGTGCGCGCGACCAATCTGTCGATGCTGTCGGGCGCCATTTGGGCCTTTGAGAGTACCGGGATGGATAAAAAAAGCGCTGCAATGAGGGTGAGTTTGGTCTTGAAGGTTTGCATGGTGAAATGACTTGGGTTAAATGTAGTGAGATTTAATAAAAGTATGACACACTCCTTGCCTTCTCAAGAGGGGAACCTATCGCACGTGCCTATAAATTCCAAATTGAACATGCGAAATTCGATATATTATCCTCTTTTCTCCACCTTATCATAAAAACCGCCGAAAGTGTTCATCTTCACCGCGTCCTCGCGGAAAAAATCGCCGGGGAAGCCGAGCTCGATGGCGCTTACTTCGTCGAGGCGTCTCAGGTGGTCGTCGTTTAAGGTAACGTCAACTGTTTTGAGGTTATCGTGCAATTGCTCCAGTTTGGTGGCGCCGACGATGGGAATAGAATGAAATCCCTGCTGCATCGTCCATTTGAGGGCGACGTTGCCGGGCGAAACGCCCAGCTCATCGGCAATGCTCATCACTACTTTGGTTATTTCAACGGCTTTGTCGTTGCGGCGCTTGCTTTCAGGTTTTACGCGGCCCTGTTCGCCGCGCAGATACTTGCCGGTGAGTGCGCCGCCGCCGAGCGGGGCCCAGGGGGTTACGGTCATACCAAAGTGTTTGGCCATCGGGATCAGTTCGCGTTCGGCGGTACGGGCGATCAGGCTGTATTCGATCTGCAGCGCGATCAGCGGGCTCCAGCCCATCAGTTCGGCTAAGGTATTGCCTTTGGCGATCACCCAGGCAGGCGTGTCGCTGATGGCTACGTAATTGACCTTGCCCTGGCGCACCAGGTCGTCCATGCCGCGCAATACCTCGTCGATGGGCGTTATATCGTCCCAAATGTGCAGGTAGAACAGATCAATGAAGTCGGTTTTTAACCGCTTCAGACTTTCTTCCACGCTGCGCATCATGTTCTTGCGGTTATTGCCTGAGGCATTGGGGTTAGTCAAATTGTCCTTCAGGCTGTATTTGGTGGCAACCACGAAATAATCGCGGTCCTGGTTACTCAAATATTCGCCGATGATCTTCTCGCTGGTGCCGTTCTTATAGAGGTTGGCCGTGTCGAGAAAATTGCCGCCTGCTTCAGCGTAAGCATCCATAATGGCAAAACTGCCGTTCTTGTCGGCGCCCCAGCAGTTCTCGGTACCGAAACCCATGGTACCCAGGCATAATTCAGAAACTTTGAGGCCCGAACGGCCGAGGAGTTTGTAGTCCATAGTCTGTTAACACTAATTGCACGAATTTGTACGAATTACACGAATTTTTAATTTGCGTAAATTAGAATTCATTCGTGTAATTCGTGTCAGCTTAATGTACATTCTTCCTTTTCAGCAATCCGCCCGTCGTGTCCTCGATACTTTGCTGGACGATAAATGCCGACGGGTCGATCTGCAATATCCTCGACTTGATAACGGGTATTTCCAAACGGGTCACTACGGTAAATATGATATCGCGTATATCGTTAATGTGACCATCTTTCCCGTAACCCTTCTTGCCTTCGTAAACCGTAACGCCGCGGCCCATATCGCTGATCATCTGCCTGATCGCGTCGCCTTTTGTTGATACGACGGTGATGCTTGTGTATTGTTCGATGCCGTTCAGAATGAAATCCACGGTTTTGGACGCGGATATATAAGTCAGAATTGAATACAAAGCTGATTCGACGCCCAAAACGAATACCGCCATAGAAAAGATCAGCACGTTGAACACCAGGATCACGTCGCTAACCTTGAACAGCTGCATCTTTTTGCTTACCAACAGCGCGGCAATCTCGGTGCCATCGAGTACGGCTTCACTCCTGATCGCGAGCCCTATACCCATGCCGATAAAAAATCCGCCAAAAACGGCGGTGAGCGACTTGTCGTGCGTCATTTCCGGAAAGGTGATAAAGGCCAGGCAAAGCGAAAGGCCTGCTATGGCCAGGGCGCTGCGTATGGCAAAGGACACACCAAGGCGCCGGTAAGCCAGGTAAATAAAGGGAACGTTGGCGAGGAAAATTAAGACCGACAAGGGTATATGGGTAGCTTCGGCTAAAAGCATCGAAACGCCGATAACGCCGCCATCGATAAAATGGCTCGGAAGCAGGAAGCCTTTAAATCCAAACCCGGCCGAAAATATGCCTAAAACAACGAGGATGAAATTGACTATTTCGTTCTTCGATTTCATACCTAAAGATACTTTTTTGTTGGAAGGTTGTAAAGTTGGAAAGTTGAAAGGTTATTGCTTCAGGGTAATCAAACCAATTAGTCTTTCGATAGTTTTTTAATTAATCAAATGTCATTTCGGCGAACGAGTTGGCTCGGGAGTTGGCGTGAGGAGAAACCTTATAAAAAATGCATGAAGTATAAGGTTTCTCTTCGCGCAGCCGCACATGCCGCCCTTGCTCATCGAAATGACATAGCTTTTTAATTATGAAGCCATGAAGATCATCACACTGCATACGCGGATCGATCCCGCTGCGCTGCGGAACCATATCCGGGAAAATTTGGGCAGGATGTTTGCTGAACAACGGCGCGAGAAAATGCACTTCGAGATGAGCGGCGAAGGGAATATTATCGAAATATCGGAACCGACGCTATATGGGTTTCTGTATAAGATCGAAGTTAACGGGTCGGAACTGGATATTACGCGTTCCGAACACTGGACCGACGACGTGAACTCGCTAACGGTCGAATCGATCCTGAATGAATTGATCGCAGCGGGAAAGTATGGGTCGGATTTGCTGCAAGAAGGTTAGATGTCAGAGGTCGGAAGTCTGATGTCAGAAAATGACTTAATGACCTAATGACTAATGCCCTAACCGGCTATCCAGCTAAACTTATACTCCAGCATCGGGTTTTTCATGCGGTCGGCGACGCGGAGCAGGCGGGCGGGCAGGTTCATCAGGTAATCACGGGCCTTTTCACCGGCTTCGTTCAGTTCCTTCACGCTGTCGATATGCCATTCATCCAAAAGGTCCTTCATAATATTCACATAGTCAACCGCGGTATAAATACCCAAGCGCTGGGCGGCATCAGTAAAATGTCCGAATGTTTGACCGACGCGCAGGCCGATCTCACGCAGGAAATGCGCCGGCATCACGATCTTTTTGCGCATCATATCTTCAAACGCGATCATCGCTTCGTTGGGATCGATCTCCATTATTTTGCCAATAAAGTATTTGTAGGCCTTGGCATGACGCGCCTCGTCGGCCGCTATTACGCCGCACATTTTTGACAGCAGGGTATCGCCGTATTTTTTGGCCTGCGAAGCCACGCGGCGGTGCGATATATTGGTGGCCTGTTCCTGGAAAGAAGTGTAAATGAAGTTACGGTAGGGGTCGGTGCCGGTACCGATATCAAAACCATCTGCAATAAGGTACTGGGTGGATACTTCCATGGCGCGCATATTCACCCGGCCCGACAAGTACAGGTATTTGTTAAGCAGGTCGCCGTGGCGGTTCTCTTCAGCCGTCCAGTGCCGCGTCCAGGTCATCCAGCCGCCGTGCTCTTCTTTGGATACCCCTTCGACCATGGTCAGCCACGACTCGTAGGTAGGCAGCGCCTCCTCGGTGATGGTATCGCCAATCAGCACGGCGATCAGGTCGTAGGACAAACCGGCAGCGCTTTCCTGCAGTTCTTTGATCTCGGAAAAGAAGGTGCTGCGCGTTGAATCGGGTAATAAATCGGAAGGCTGCCAGATGGAATCCACCGGCTTCAGGAATTCACCCATCTTCTCCAGCATATATTTTTCAATATGCTTCATCACTTCGCGCCTCTTTTCTTCGAAAAACTTCATATAAACGGGTGGTAAAGGTACGATTTTAAACCGTTAATTTATCTGGTATAATTTTTTACTTTTTTGGGGTTATTAATTCCCGTCACCGGTACCCCGTAAGATGCGCACCGGGTGAAAAAAAGTGTACGCACCGGTTTTTTTTATTTATTTCAAATTAATTTCAATAAAATTTCCGGTCAAAATATATAGCTAAAAGCAAACCTGTAAACCACCAGTAAAAACCGCTTAAATGCCTTAATTTATGGCATTTAGCAAAATAAATTTAGCGCCAAAAGCATTACTCATTGAGTTTCAGCACTATAATTGTTATTGGTTAAAGTAAGAAAAAGGTAACCTTAAGTGGGGTTCGATACGTATAATTTGCACGATTTTTGACGAACACCGTTAGAATTCGCTAAACAGAACTAATTTAAGCCGGCAAATAACTATAAAGCAAACCCCTTTGGGGTAAAGGTTAATCCGGCTGAGTTAAACTATTTTAGACCCGAAACTTTGATTACAGGTTTACCAGATAAGTGCGAGAGCCGCCAGGCATCGATCTCAATGCCCGTTTTACCGCGGTCGGGTAAGGTTTCCGGTATATTTTTTAAGGCTGAAATGCTTAAAGCAAATGTTAATAATTGTAACCATTTGTTAATATACATTGTTGAAAGCGTTGTTTTGAACGACTAATTTTACTTTAGACACCCATAAGTTAACGACCGATTTAATATTTTATAAACTAAGAAACACCTGATGCTTGTTCAAATAGATAAAGACGAGTTTACCAAGGAAGTCAACAAAAAAGCCTGGCACCAGACCAATAATATCACCTGGACCATCATCCTGCTGTTCCCGCTTTTCAGCATCCCCGACTTCCTCTATCTTAAGGATTTCTGGATTCAGATCTTCATCGGCCGCATCATCGTTGTGCTGCTGCTGTACATGCTCTATAACTTTTTACACAGCAAAAATTACAACCACCGTATCATGCTGCACGCGGCCTTCCTGCTGCTTTCGGCAACATCGGCGCTGCTATGCACCATGGTGAGCCCCAGCGATCTGAACATTTACTTCCTGCTGTATTCGGTGGTAGTCCTTTTCTTTAATATGCAGGTATTCTGGGAGCCGGTCAATTCTATTATCCAGGGGCTTATTGCATTGCTGCTGCTGGCTGTCTTCTTCAATCTTTTTGCCGATTACAGCATCGATATTTTCATCAATAACGGCGGCCAATACTTTTTCATCATCCTGGCTATTTCGTGCCTGATCCCCAACGCCAGGCACAAGGTGATCATGCGCGAAGTGCATTCGCAGATCGTGATCGAAAAATCAAACGAAACGCTCAAGGCGCAGAACCGCGACATCAGCGAGAAGAACCACATCATCGATATGCAGTATGAGCGGCTTCGCAAACTCGACGAACAAAAGAATAGCTTTATCAATATTGCGGGCCACGACCTGAAGAACCTGGTGGGTTCCATCATTATGAGTAACAATATGCTGAAGGATGAAGAGGAACACCTGACCGCCGACCAGAAGGAATTTGTGGGCTATATCGGCGAGTCGGCCGAAAAGATACAATACATGCTGAGCAAACTGATGGACGTGCGCGAGATCGAATCGCCCGAGATACAGTTCAACATGGAAATATTCGATATCAACTCCGAGGTGCTCCACGTCTTCAGGGGTTTGCTTGAGACCGCCCACATGAAAAATATTACGCTTGTTGACAACATTCTGAAGCTTCCGCTAAACGTGAAGCTGGACAGGGTGTTCGCCGGGCAGATATTCCAGAACCTGCTTTCGAACATTATCAAGTTCTCGCAAACGAATAACAGCATAAACGTAGTAACCAGCCTGCAACGGCAGCGCTTTGTGTTTGAGATCATCGACGGCGGCATAGCCATCGGCCAGGACGAACTGGATATGATGTTCAACAAGCTGAAGGACCTTAACGATGCCTCGGGGCACGTGGAGAGCCGCCTGGGGCTGGGCCTGTCTATAGCCAAGCTGATGACCCAGGAAATGGGCGGCGAGCTGACCTACCGCAGCGACGAAGCCGGTAACTATTTTAGAGTAGAATTCAACGTGATCAACTAATACCTAACCAGATGAATAAATTTTTTAGCCTTTTAGCTCTTGCATTACTATTAAGTACCACATCTGTAGCGCAAAGCATTGTATCGTTCAAAGCGATGGGGCACGATGATGAACCGATTTACGGCATGATCGGCGCCACTTCATTTTACCTGAAGATCAGCCCGCTGGTGGAAGCGAAAGGGAGTAAGCTGGTTTTGTACATCGAGCCTTCGCAGGCCCTGATCAAGGATCACTCGTTCGTTAACATTGTCATCAACGACAGGCCGGCATACAGCGCGCGCCTGAACAAAGACTCTGTCGAGAAGATCAGCATCGACCTTGCCGCAACCGATATTTCGACGGACAAGTTCCTGAAACTGGAGATCAAAACCCTGCTTACCGTTTCGGACGATAAGTGTAAGGATCTGGATAACCCCGCGCTGTGGGTGAAGGTGAAGGATTATTCTTACCTGTCATTGGTAAAGACGACCGGCAACTTCTTCAACAATGTAAACATCAGCAACTGTTTTGAATCGAAACGCGCTATCGTCTATCCCGTAAACCCATCGCTGCACGACCTGAAGGCCGTTTCATGGGCCTATTCGCGCCTGAAAAAAACGCTGAACAGAGACATTAAAGTGTATCGCGAGGATGAACTTCCCGATACCGTTAAAAACTATATCATGGTGGGCAATTGGGCCAGCCTGCAGGCGCCTAAGAAAGCGCTGATGAACGTGACGCCGCAGCCGGGCCAGGGTTTGCTGTTTCTCAAAAAACAACTGGTTACTTACCAGGATACCATTGCCGAGGGCAAATCGAAAAAGCTTGCCGACGTAACCGTGCCTGGCGAGATACTGTTCGTTACCGGCGGCGATGACGCAGGATACGAAAAGACCATCACCGCGCTGGGCAACATGAATATATTGAACTCGTCGTTCGGCGAGTACCTGCTGATAGCCAACGCGCAGAACAACTTCTTCAAAAGCATTGAAGAGAACCGCAACAGGCTTACGCTGCGCCAGATTGGCGGCGCTCCGAACTTTATGTCGGGTATCGGTTCACTGGTGAATGTTTACAGCTTTAAGAACAGCGACTTCAGCTTTACACCTAAGGAGGTTGAAATACACTTCGTGGCCAACTACAGCAGCCTGACCCCGGGCGACCGCGGCTACTTCAACATTTACCTGAACGGTATGCTGATCAGCAGCGAAAGGCTGGACCAGACGGGCAAGCTGAACACGTCCGTCACGATCAACCGCTACCAGCATCACAAATACAATACAATACAGGCTGAATTCAGGATATACCCGAGTAGCGGTAACTGTATCAACTCGTTCACCAACTTCTTTGCCGAAGTGGATGTCGATAAATCGTACCTGGAATCGAAGAACCCATTTATCACCAACGACTTGAGCTTCTACCAGTATCCGGAGGCTTTCAACACCGGCAGCACGATGATTGTACTGACCAAGGAGTATGCGGGTTATGCAGCATCGGCGCTGGGCGAGATCATTTACGAGCTAAACAACAACATCAACTCCAACAACTTCCCTGAGTTCAAATACTCGAATGACGTAACTGAGTCTGATCTGAAGAAATACAATATTGTGGCGCTGTTATCGCAAAACGATCAGTTTATGGACAAGCTGCCCGACGCGCCGATCAAGTTCAACAAGAAATTCAGGATTTATAACAACGAGAACAATAAACCGGTGTATGAGATATCCGATTCGGTATCCAATGGTTTGGCGCAGATATTCTATGGGCGCAGCAACAACGCCGTGCTGGTGCTGACCGCTACCGGCAGCGATAAACCGGGTGCGTTCCTGGCGGCTTCGAAATCGATAACCGAACAATTGTCAACGCTGTCGAGCAACATGTGCATTTCGGATGTGAACGGCAATAAATACCTGTTCAACATCAACAAATCGAGCGAGAACCTGGAATATTTCGATACAAAGAGCGCGCTGACCCGTTTCTGGGAAACGTACAACCTGTACATCCTGCTCGGCATCCTGGTGCTGATACTGATGTCGTTCCTGTACGTACGCTCGAGGGTGCAGAAATCGCAGGAATTGTTTAACGACTAAAACGATCATGTCATTTCGATGAGCAGCCAGGGAATAGCGGAGGCGCGAAGAGAAACCTTATACGCCTTGCACAAACCGCAAGCATAGAGCAGAAGGTTTCTCCTCACGGCAGCCCGCAAGCCATAACGTTCGTCTAAATGACATTTTCTTTTGTGATAATACTTCATTTAGATAAACTA
>JAFDZL010000176.1 GCA_018266935.1 Bacteroidota bacterium
CTACGTCAATTAAGGATAGCTTAGTGTACCGAACCCTGTTACTCACCGGTTTAGGTTTATGAAGAATTCCGGTACACGAAGGTTGACTTTTGGCTCAAAACAGCGACGAAATTGCTAAAAATGGTTGAAAGTGGTAAGAAAGTGGTCGAAAGTGGCTAAAAATGGTTTTTTGTAAAAAAACAGTCGATTTTTGCTGTAAAAGCATTGATGGAAAACGTCCGTAACTCACTGGCTTACAGCACTCCCGGCAGCATGTTCACGACAGGCGCCAGGTTTCCCAATCCCAGACCCTTAGTGTAACGGGTAATGTGGTGTAAATTTGCACGTTACAGCCAAAACGCCACCGCGGCTCACACTGCCGTGAACACATTGCGTTTTTGAAATCCAAATTCAACCTTCCTATTCCGGCTTCTGACCTCCGACTTCAGACAATCTTCCCGTTCACGATCTCCAGTATCTCCGCCTCGCGGTCCATCGCCATCTGGCTCAGGGCCTGGCCCTCGGCGAGGACTTCGGCGGTATAGCTCTTATCGTGGTAGCCGGCCGCATTGATCCTGACATTGAGGAAGGCGCCCAGCACTGCGGTACGCGCGCACAGGGCCGCCACACCCGCGTCGGTGACCGAGTTGGGGTTCCCGGTTTCGGCCATGGCGCGGATAACCTCCATGCTCTGGTGGGCCAGCTTCATCACGCTGAAGGGTACCTCGATGGCATAGCGGGTAGCCGATTGAATCGCTTCATCGCGGGCGGCCTTTTCTTCGGCGGTGCCTTTTGGCAGGCCGAACGCGTCCATAATACGATTGAACGCAATGGTATCCTGGTCGACCAGTTTCAGCAGTTCGTTTTTGTAATGCTGCCCTTTTTCGGCCCACTCGCTGAACTCGCGCCAGCGGTTGTCCCAGCCCTTTTTATGCGAGGACAGGTTGGCCACCATAGTCGCCAGCGACGCGCCAAGCACGCCAGCATAGGCGGAAATGGAGCCTCCGCCCGGGGCAGGACTTTCGGAGGCGGTCTCGTCGGCGAAGCCGGAGAGGGTCATGCTCACGAGTTTACTATCGGCTTTGTCCCTGAGTAAATATTCTATGATGCGTTCCTTAGGCTTGAAGGGCGAAAGCTCATCCAGTCCCATTGATTTGATGGCGATACGGATCAGTTCTGCCTCGCTCTGACCGGTAGAGCGCTGTTGTTTGGCCAGGAAATACCGACCTGCATCCAGCATCGCTTTGAGCGGGATAAGGCCTACCAACTCGCTGCCGGTTACCCGGATACCGCGGGCACTGGCCTTTTCGCACACTTCGTCGAAAGCCTTGTGCACGGGCGTCACCTGGATGTTGGTGAGGTTCATGGATATCTGGGCAATGCCGTATTCCTCGATATACCAGCCGATGGCCTTTACGGCCTTCAGTGAGCCGGGGATAGTGAGTGGTTTGCCATCCTTGCCGGTGATGATCTTGCCATTGATCGGGTCGCCCTCGCGCATCACGCGGCCCGCCTCGCGCACGTCGAAGGCAATGGAATTGGCCCTGCGCACCGAGGTGGTATTAAGGTTGACGTTGTAAGCCACCAGGAAATCACGCGCACCAATGACCGTTGCGCCACGCTTGGCGTCAAACTCCACCGGGCCAAAATCCGGTTTCCATTCGGGTTGTTTGATCTTCTTGAAAAAGCCCTCGTACTCGCCGGCGCGTATAACGGATAAATTATTGCGATCCTTGTTCGGCTGGGCATGTTCGTATAAATAGGCTGGTATCTTCAATTCTTCCCCAACTCTCTGCGCCAGGCGCCTTGCGTACTCTGCGGTTTCCTCCATGCTGATACCGCTGATAGGGATGAGCGGGCATACATCGGTGGCGCCCATGCGGGGGTGCTCGCCGTGGTGCTTTCTCATATCGATCACCTCGCCGGCCTTTTTAATGGCCAGGAACGCGGCTTCGATCACTTCTTCGGGTTGGCCCACGAAAGTGACTACGGTGCGATTGGTAGCCTTACCGGGATCGACATTGAGCAGGCGGACGCCGTCCACTGATTCGATCTCATCGGTGATCTGTTTGATTACGGCGAGGTCGCGGCCTTCGCTGAAGTTGGGAACACATTCGAGCAATTGCATTGCAGTGATTAGTTAATTAGCGATCAGTGATTAGTTGGCTTCCATTTTTCCATAAGCGAGCCGGTTTTAACTTGCCCTGGTTGTATAATATTTCGCGGTAATCGGCGCAGGAGTAGGCTTGCATATCGGCGAGCATTCCCTTTTGCAGCGATCCTCGGTCGATCAAATTTAAGGCTTTTGCTGCGCGGTAGGTAAGCCCGGCGAAGGTTTCCGCTGTGGTTAGTTTCTCATAAGCGCCCAGGACGGAGGCCTGCAGCAGCAGATCACCCATCGGAGCAGAGCCGGGGTTCCAGTCGCTGGCGATAGCCAGGCATGCCCCCGCGTCGAGCAATTTTCGAGCGGGGGCAAAACCTATACCCAAACCTAAGGATGCGCCCGGCAATGCAACTGCAACCGTATCCGATGCAGCTAATCCTTTAATTTCTTTGTCTGTACTGGCCTCAAGGTGATCGGCCGATGCCGCGCCAACCTCAACCGCAACACTGCTTCCGCCGGTTGTGAACTGATCCGCATGGACGGTGATGTCGAAACCCATTTGTTTGGCGGCACGCAGATAATGACCGGCATCGTCTATGTTAAAGGCGCTGTCCTCAATAAATATGTCTATTCTCCTGGCGAGGCCCTCATTTTTAACTTTTGGCAGTAAGTCGTTCAGGATATATTCGAGGTAAGCCGATGCCGGGCCGGTAAAATCTTTTGGTTTGATATGCGCAGCGAGGCATGTTGGGACAAGGTCGGCACGACTGAGCTGGTCAGCTTGTTTAACGGCGCGTAGTTGCTTTAGCTCCTGCTCAACATTCAAGCCGTAACCGCTTTTGACCTCTATAGTGGTGACGCCTTCGGCTAAGTGGCGGGTGATTCGATTTTTGAGTAGCCCGACTAATTCCGTTTCGCTTGCCTGGCGTGTTTGCGTCACCGAATCCCATATACCGCCGCCGGCTTTGGCAATTTCGAGGTAGCTTTTTCCTGCTATGCGCATAGCATAGTCTTTGGCGCGGTCTCCGGCGAAGCAGATGTGGGTGTGGCAGTCCACAAAGCCGGGAAGAAGTACCTGGCTACCCGCAATTTCTTCTATTTCGGCTTTGGGGCGATCTTTTCTTAAAGTTTCGAAATCACCTGTGCCAGCGATCAATCCATTTTCAACCAAAACACCTCCATTTGGGATGATGTGCAGTGCATCATCCGAAACAGAGCCCTTAAGCGGCATATCCGCTAAAGGAAGTATCTGGGTGAATGGGCCTATGATTCGCTGCATGCTACCAGATGTTTAAGCCAAATTTGTCGCCAACTTCTTTAGCCTGCTCATAACCAGCATCGGTATGCCGGAAAATACCCATAGCCGGATCGTTGTATAACACTCTTTCCAGGCATCGCTCGGCCCTTTTGGTGCCGTCAGCCAGGATCACCATTCCGGCATGCTGCGAATAGCCCATACCCACACCGCCGCCATGATGGAACGATACCCAGGTAGCTCCACCTGCAGTGTTCGACATCAGGTTGAGGAGCGGCCAGTCGGACACCGCGTCCGAGCCGTCCTTCATGGCTTCAGTCTCGCGATTAGGCGATGCCACCGACCCGCAGTCCAGATGGTCGCGGCCAATCACGATAGGCGCTTTGACCTGGCCGGTAGCAACGAGGTCGTTAAAGATTAGCCCGGCCTTCTCGCGTTCGCCCACGCCAAGCCAGCAAATTCGGGCAGGCAATCCCTGGAAAGCGATCTGCTTTTGCGCCTTTTCTAGCCAGTTGAGCAGATGTTTATTTTCTGGGAAGGCTTCCATCAATGCCCTGTCAGTAGTGTAGATATCTTCGGGGTCGCCTGATAAGGCTACCCAACGGAACGGCCCTTTGCCTTCGCAGAATAATGGACGGATAAAGAGCGGAGTGAAGCCCTGGAAATCAAATGCATTAGGTTCGCCGCCCTGTTTGGCAAACTCGCGGATGTTATTGCCATAATCGAAGGTGATCGCGCCGCGTTTTTGCAGGTCGAGCATAAAATGGACATGCCGCGCCATGCTTTTCAGCGAAAGCGCTTTATATTTTTCAGGGTCGTTTTTGCGCAGATCAGCAGCCTGTTCTAAAGTCAATCCATTCGGAATATAGCCATTAAGGGGATCATGGGCCGAGGTTTGATCGGTCAGCATATCAGGTATGATGCCATCTTTGATCAGCCGTTCCAGCATATCGCCTGCATCGCTTACCAGGCCGATAGACAGTTCTTCACCCTTCGCCATGGCTTCTTTAACCCAGGCGATGGCTTCCTCGTAGGAATGCGTCATCTTGTCGATGTACCTGGTATCAACGCGTTTTTGAATTCTTGAAGCATCCACATCGGCCCCAAGGAACACGGCTCCGGCCATGGTTGCGGCTAATGGCTGAGCGCCACCCATGCCACCAAGACCGGCGCTGACGATCAGCTTGCCTTTCAGGTCGCTGTTGAAATGCTGGCGGCCGCATTCGGCAAAGGTTTCATACGTGCCTTGCAAAATGCCTTGCGTACCGATATAGATCCAGCTGCCGGCGGTCATCTGCCCGAACATCATCAGACCCTTTGCCCGCAGTTGGTTGAAATGCTCCCAGGTCGCCCATGCAGGAACGAGGTTGCTGTTGGCCAGCAATACCCTCGGCGCTTCGGGGTGGCTGCGGGCAATACCTACGGGCTTACCCGATTGCACCAAAAGCGAATGATTCTCGTCTAACTCAAGTAGTAATTCGATGATCTTGCGCAGCGATTCCTGGTTACGCGCCGCCTGGCCAATACCGCCATAAACCACCAATTCGGCCGGGTTTTCGGCCACCTCGGCATCGAGGTTGTTGAGCAGCATGCGAAGCGGCGCTTCGGTTTGCCAGCTTTTTGCATGCAGCTGTGTACCGCGGGGTGCTTTGTACACCGGGTGTGCGGCGTAGGTCTTAATAAATTCCGAACTCGTCATCGTTGTCCAGTTTAATATTGTTTTTGGCTGCTGCTTCTTCCATCAGGTTCAGCAGCGAGCAGTCGGTCACTATTTGATGTAACGCTTTGATATCATCGGCGAAAATGCGGTCGTCCTTAATGAACGGTACTTTTTCTCGAACATAATTGTGGCAGGCCTCCATTACCGGTGTCGATTTTAGCGGTCGCCTGAAATCCATAGCCTGGGCAGCGTAAAGTAATTCAATAGCCTGGATATACTCCAGGTTGTCCAGTACCTTGTGCAACTTGCGTCCGCTGATAGATCCCATGGATACATGATCTTCCTGCCCGAGTGAAGTAGGTACACTATCTGCGCTCGCCGGGAAGCAAAGCGTTTTATTTTCGGTCACCAAAGCGGCGGTGGTGTATTGCGGTATCATCAGGCCGGAGTTGAGACCCGCATGTTCTGTAAGCAGTTTGGGCAGACCGTACCTGCCTTCACTCATCAGGTAACAGCGGCGATCTGCGATGTTGCCCAGCTCGGCGACTGCAACAGCGGCGTAATCCAGCGGCAGCGCCAGGGGCTGTCCGTGAAAGTTGCCGCCACTGATCGTATCGTCGGCATTGAAAATGATCGGGTTGTCGGTAACCGAGTTCAGTTCGATCCCGGTCAGTTGTTTCAGATGCAGCCAGGCATTGCGCGAGGCGCCGTGCACCTGCGGCATACAGCGCAGCGAATAGGGGTCCTGCACACGATCGCAATTGACATGCGAATTCAGTATTTCAGAATGGTTGAGCAAATTGAACAGGCGGTGAGCCACCAGTTTGGTGCCTTTATAAGGGCGGATATCGTGCAGGCGCGGGTCGAACGGCCTGGCTGAGCCCATCAATCCTTCCAATGACATGGCGCCGGCGAGGTCAGCCAATTGCAGGGCGTTATGCATACGCTGAACGGCTTTTATCGCGAAGGACAAAATGAACTGTGTTCCGTTGATGAGCGCCAACCCCTCTTTGGGGCCGAGCCTGATGGGTTTCAGATCGTGCTTTTGGAGCATTTCGGCAGCAGTGAATACTTTACCTTGTTCTTCAACTTCGCCCAGACCTATCAACGGTAAAAAAAGGTGCGCCAGTGGAGCCAGATCCCCAGAGGCGCCTACAGAACCTTTTTCAGGTACAAGGGGAATAATGTCATGATCGATGTGCCAGATCAATCGGTCAAGCGTCGCCGGCGAGATACCCGAATAACCCTGCGCCAATGCATGAACCTTGCTGATCAGCATCAGTTTGGCGATCTCTTTTGGGATCGGGTTGCCCACGCCAACACTATGACTTTTAAGCAGGTTGTATTGTAAGGTGACGGTGTCGTCTTCAGAAATATGCGTGTCGCACAGCGGACCGAAGCCGGTGTTAATGCCGTAAACGGGTATTTCACGCTCCACTATCCTGCCAACTTCCCGCCAGGAAGCGGCGATCTTCTGTTTAGCATCGTCGCCTATAATGCCCTTCACCTTGCCCGAAGCGATATCGAGGCAAACGCCTATCGACAGATGTCCTGTTCCGTAGTCAAAGGTCTTGCTCATGGTTTATCTCTTTTAATTTCCCGCCGATTTTTTCGGACAAACTCGCTGCCCTGAACGATTTTTCCAGCGCCGTGATGGCGGCCAGCAGATGCTCGCTTTCCGGGTCGGTGTGCACCAGTTCTTCCATGGTGATCCTGAGCGCTTCCCAAACCGGCATGATCTCCTCTAACAAAGCCCGGCCCGCTTTGGTCAAATGCACCAGCTGCAAACGGCCATCGGTGCTGCTTGTCATCGTTTTGAGCAGCTTTTTGTTTTTCAGGTTGGTAACCAGCTGGCTGGCAGCGGGGTGCGAAACACCTGTGGTATCGCTCAATTCCTTGATCGATATAGATTCGTTCTTCGACAGCAGGTAAAATACAGGAAACCAGCTTGCGTCAAAATTAATGCCGGCAGCCTGGTAGGTCTTATTGATCTCGGACAAAAATGCCTCGCTTAAGCGGCGCATCCGGCTGCCCAAAACCAGGTAGCCCAGCTCCTCATAAAAATTCATGATGCAATTTATATAAGTGCTTATATAATTACAAATTTTTGAACGCGATTTTTAGGATTTGAACGCGATTTTCAGGATTTGAGCGGATTGACAGGATGAAAAAGGGAGCTATACTTCAAAAGCTTCCTTAACAATATTCAGATAAGACGGCCCGGTAACAATGCGGGTGAAATCCTTATTGTTCAAAATAAGCGTGTAGCGGTTATTGGAGTATTTGTGTATCTCGGTGATCTTTTGTTTGTTGACAATGTATGATTTCTGTACGCGTATAAAATCACCGGACAGTTTTTCTTCCAGCACAGCTAGCATATAATCGCAGAAAAGCTTTTGCCCGTTGGTGGTGTGCACAAAAGTGTACTTGTCATACGCCTCAAAGTAAACGATGTCCGACAACTGTACCAGCGTAAACTTAGCGCCTTTTTTAACCGTTAGCGTTTTGATCTCTTTATGCGGCTTAAAACCGTTCAATAGCGATTCAAAGCTATTCCAGACGGAATTTGTACCGGTCCCGTTTGCAAAATATTGCAGTTTACTGAGCGCCCTTGCTATACGGTCTTCCTTTAATGGCTTGAGAAGGTAATCCACCGAAAGTGCATCGAATGCCTTGATGGCATATTCGTCATAAGCTGTGGTGAAGATCACATACGGCTTATAATCAAGTTCTTTCAGTACATCCAGCCCAAGCATATCCGGCAGGTGGATATCCAGGAAGATAACATCGGGCCGTTGTTCGTTGATCAAAGCAATCGCAGCAGCCCCGTTGTCCGCCTCGCCGGTCAAATGGATCGTGCCTTTATGCTCAGCCAAAAGCTCATTCAGGAGGCGTCTTGCCGGGGCCTCGTCTTCCACTATTACCGCTTTGTACTGGTTAAGCATTGGCTAAAGGTTCTGTGATCGTGATGGTTACCTGCTTTAACGGTTCGTTTTCAAAATAAATGGTATGCTTATCCGGGTAGAACAATGCCAGCTTATCCATCACGCTCTTCAATCCATAGCCTATCTGTATATCTTCGGGGAATGGCAAACCGTTATCGTATATCGTAATGTCGATCTTATGCGCGTCTCCGTTGATGGCGATTTTGATAATACCTTTTTGATCGGGCTCCTTTAGCCCATGCTTGACCGCGTTTTCTACCAATGGCTGCAGGATAAATTTCGGTACTTTGATACGTTTCACTGCCTCATCCACCTCTATGGAAACATCCAGCTTGTCCTCAAACCGTATTTTTTCGATCATGAGGTAGTTTTCCACCATTTCTACCTCATCCGCTATACTGATCACCGTTTCATTCTTCTTATTCAGGCTATAGCGGAAAAGTTCGGCGAGGGCGATGGTCATTTGCCGGGCCCTGGCACCCTGGTGCAACGACAGCTCGGCAATGGAATTCAGTGTGTTGTACAGGAAATGGGGGTTCACCTTGGCCTGCAGGGCGTCCAGTTCGGCTTTGGTTTTGAGCTCGTTCAATCTCGATATTTCCAGCTCCCTTTCAAAGCGTGCGCGTTTTGCGGCCAGGTTGGCATAACTCACATTGAGGTATATGGCAGAAACAATACCGCTCAAAAGAAGCGACATGAGGAAAGTATAAGTGATTGTGGCTGTGCGGTGGCTTGGGTCGATCAGCATCGCCATCCAAATATTGGTTGATGTTAGAAAAATGAATATGAACAAGATGATGGCCAGGCGCCTTTTCAGGAACTGGATATTTCGCCCTTCGAGCCAGCGTTCGATATAAATGATGAGGAACACCGGCAGGAAAACGAAAAACGCCGAGCGCAAAAAGTGATATCCCAAACAAACCAGGAATTCCCGGAAAGTGGTAAAGTCGTTATAACACGGGTAAAACGACATGAGGGCCATATAGAAGCAAAGGAATATGCAGGACACAGCCAGCCGTCGCCTGTTAAAACTGCCGATATTGAGGCCGCTGAAGAGTATTTCGGAACGGTAATACAAGTATATCCCCAGGCTTGAGAACACAAATATATTGCTCAGCACTACCGCTGTTTTAAAGGGGATATGCATAATTCAATATAGCAATAAAATACAGATCAGTTATCAATTTATTTGGTCAACACCATTTTCGCCGCGATGAGCACCAGCACCATCGCGAATATCTTTTTCAA
>JAFDZL010000177.1 GCA_018266935.1 Bacteroidota bacterium
CGCGACCGACGAGGCCGTGGCGACAATCCAGCTGAAGGGCTGGCCCGAAAACGCACAGAGCGACGGTGAGGGACGTGTCTATGGGAACAAAGCTGAAAAAAGCGAGATGGACGTGATCGACGCTAAGACCTTCAAGGTGATCCATAGCTGGCCCATAGCGCCGGGCAAGGGCGCGTCGGGTTTGGCCATCGACCGTAAAACCATGCGTTTGTTCGCTGGTTGCGACAACAAGATTCTGATAGTGATGGACGCAACGAACGGCAAAGTGGTCAATACGGTACCCATCGGCGATGAATGCGATGCCATAGGGTTCGACCAAACGTTAGAAACCGTTTATTCATCCAACGGCGACGGCACGCTGACCATTATCAAAGAGCTGACGCCGAATGAGTATAAGGTTATAAAGAATCTGAAGACCAAAGAAGGCGCGCGCACCCAGGCCGTGGATCAACTGAGCCATAAGGTCTATCTGCCAACGGGCGAATTCGAACCGAAGAAAGAAGGCGAGTTCCGCCCGAAACTAAAACCCGGAACTTTCCAGGTTTTGGTGGTGAGCGCGGAATGATGGCTGCTAAAAAAATAAAAGTCCCGGTTGAACAACACGGGACTTTTTCTATTTATACCTACCCTTTTTATTAATTAACCATTACCCATGCTACTGTACTGGTATCTGTAGCCGAAGACGAGGTAATCGTAAAGCTTGTACCAGCCACTTTGGTGCTGGATAGCATGCCCTGCGTGCCGCCAACCGCCGAAACCGACAGCAAGATAAGGCTGCTGGCTGTCACGAGCGTGTTAGATACTGTGACCGTTCCGGCAACGAGGGTTGCTGTGCCCGCGCTTGCATTTGTACCTGTAGCCAGGATAACCTTCGAGCCGATGAGTTCGGGTGAATTGCCATAATAATAAGGCGTCGAGTTGGAGGCTCCTGACCCGTAGGTCGTTGACAGCATAGTCCCGCTATTCAGCATATTATTACTGAACCTTAGCCCGGTGAGCGTGCCGCCATTCGGCGAATAAATAGTCATAGCTGCCGATGCAAAATTGTAGAAGGTGCATCCGTTGATTATGGTGCCTGAACAGATATAACTTGTATTTGATGAGTAAGCCGAACTGTCCATCATAACTCCGCGGGAGCCGGTTGTCAATCCGTCCATCACCACACCGGTGATCAATGTCGATTGTGCGCCGAGTATATTGATGCAGCTCTGGCCGCTGGTCGGGTTGGTAATTTGGCCCCCGATGATATTGTTGTTGGCCGATCCCTTATACACCTCGATACCGCTTAGTGTAACACTTGAAATGTTGTTGTTGCTGATGGTATTGAACGTGGCATAATTGGTCGTCCCGTCGAGCAGTATGCCCGTTGTATTGGCCGTGCTGTTGCCATTGATCACATTGGCGTCTAATGTATTGAACGAGCCGTCGGCGATTTCGATCCCGTATCCGCAGCTAAAGCAGGTGTTAGCCGTGGCAGATACATTGTAACAACGCACAATGCTCAACCCTATGGCCCCGTAAGTGAAAATGTTATTATCCGCGGTGCAGCCGTTCATGTAGCGCAATTCCATACAGGCTGCCGTAGCATCGGTTGGAGATAACTGCGCCGTGATCTTATTATTGGAAAAGATAAGGCCGGCGGTATAATTGGTCGTCGAGCTGCCCCTGATGGCCACGCAGGGCTGGGTGATATGGTTCGCAGGGATCCCCGATCGGTCTATCACGTTGCCGGATACCAGGCCCGCAGCCAGGCCTGCGGTCGTATTATTGCAGAATATAGAAATGTAACCGGTATTGATAAGCCTGCAGTTTACAATGCGCAGGTTTGTCGCGTTGGCTGTGTTGATGCCGTACGACTGTACATTCTGAATAGTGATGCGATCGATCACCGTATTGGCATAGCCCGAATCGTTTACGCCATAGGGACCAACGCCCGGGGACGGCACGTCAGTACCGGGGCTGTATGTGCCATTGACGATGCCGTTCCTGACCGTAACATTATCATGGCTTATGGTGAAAGCTGCGACATTGGTGGTTGATACCGACGAAGCGAACTGCAAAGTGGCCCCGGACAAATCGACCGTCAACGGGTTGCTGATCGTCAGCGTACCCGAAATGACGTACGTCAACCCCGGGACAAAAACTACTTCGCCGGCTGTTATAGCGCCGATGGCATTGTTGATATTAGTAGTATCATCGGTCGAGCCATCGCCTTTGGCGCCGAACCATTGTACGTTGACCGGTTGCTGGAATACCCTGATCCAGCGACCGGTAGCCGGCGTAGCCTTAATAATAGTGCCCCCGTTGTCGGTTAGTGTGGAGACGTTATCCCAATAGAATTCGCCGCCGCCGCCGTCGCCA
>JAFDZL010000178.1 GCA_018266935.1 Bacteroidota bacterium
TACGTAAGACTAACATCGCAATTGATGCATTTGGGCGTATAGGCACAAACCTTACACATTAATACCGGCGCATATCCCCGTCTGTTCTGAAACAAGATAACTTGCTCTTTATGGGCCAGCGCATTGCGAATATCGTCCATCAATATCCCGGTGAAATGCGACTGCATGGTTTTCTTCTTCAATTCCTCGGTAATGCTTACTACTTCCGTCTTGGGCAATTCGACACCGCCGAAGCGTTCGGTCATTTCGGCTAATCCATACTTATGGATACGCGCGTTATAGTAAGATTCGAATGATGGCGTAGCTGATCCAAGCAGTACTTTTCCGTGGTAAGTCCCTCCTAAATAAATAGCAGCATCGCGGGCATTGTACCTGGGCGCCGGATCGAACTGCTTGTATGACGTTTCATGTTCTTCGTCCACAATAATGAGCCCCAGGTCTGAAAACGGCAAAAACACGGATGACCGCGCGCCGAGAACTACTTTATACTCGTGGTTCAACACCTTTTGCCAAACTTCAACCCTTTCGTTATCATTAAAGCGGGAATGGTACACCCCGATGCTGCTGCTGAAATATTGCCGCAGCCGCTCGATAATATGCGTGGTCAGGGCGATCTCGGGTAATAAATAAAGCACCTGCCGGCCCGAATTGATGACTTCTTCAATCAGCCGGATATACAACTGGGTCTTGCCGGACGAAGTGACGCCATGCAGCAAAATCACATCTTTTTCCTTAAACTGATTCTTAATCTCATTTAAGGCATTTTGCTGATTATCATTGAGTTGAAAGTCATCGCTAAACTCATCTTCATCAACATACAGACGGCTCACGTTTCGTTCTTCTGCAACGAATATCTCTTTTTCGATCAGTGACTTAATACTCGCGTCACCTGCTCCGCTTTCCTCTGCAAGTTCGGCTTTGGAAATATCTTTTTGTGTCCTCGACAACTTGATGTAGGCCAGTAAAGCATCGGCTTGTTTCGGTGCGCGTTTTTCCAATATCGGGAAAAGCTCGCGCAGATTATCCTGGTTATGATAGAATGGATTAAGTGTGAGGAAGGTCTTCTTCCGGGGCTTGTATCGTTGGCTGACCTCTTCCGAAATATAGATGATATTCTTTTCGAACATCGATTTCAGGATCGGCATCACGGTCTTTTGCCCAAGCAATTTAACAATGTCACCAACGGTCAATTCGTCCTGCAATTCCAAAGCCTCGGTGATCATAAATTCCTTATCGTGCAGCGCCGTCTTGTCAAACTCGAATCCTTTATTCAACTGTATCTTGGTTTCGCTTGCAAGTTTTAATGCTGAGGGCAGCGCAGCATTCATTACCTCGCCCATATTACACAGGTAGTAATCAGCTATCCATTGCCAAAATTGCAATTGTTTTTCATTGACGATGGGTTTGTCATCCAAAATATCCAGCAAGTATTTAGCCTCATACTTTTCAGGAGCGAGCGTTCCGATAGAAGCAATTATTGCTGTGTATAGTTTGCTTTTACCAAACTGCACCACTACCCTTTTGCCGATAGCCACCGTGTCATTCAACTGAAAAGGCACACGATAAGTATAATTTTTGGCGATGGCGAGCGGCAAGATCACCTCGACAAAAAGCGTTTCCCGGTCAGCATACTGTACTTCGGCAAATTCAAGCATTTTATTCTTTATTTCTGATAGCCGCAAGGATCAGCGCCGCCCATCCTCCTATGAAAAATACGCCTCCTAAAGGAGTAACGGGCCATATAATGTGGGCCAGGCGCCAGCCAAAAAGATCTTCGGCAGCAATGAGGTATAATGAACCGGAAAAGCAAATGATGCCTGATGTAAACAGGTAGTAGCTCAAATTCACCAGGCTTGCTTTGGCATTGGTATAAAGGCCCAGGAACAACAATGCAAAAACATGATAAAACTGGTATTGCACCGCGGTGTGCCAAATGTCGATATCGGATAGTGACAACCTTGCTTTAAGACTGTGCGCGCCGAATGCCCCGGCAACAACGGCTAACAAGCCGAACAAGGCGGCTGTAATGACTATTTTTCTGTTCATGGGTATAAAGTGCTAATTTACCAATTGAAAGTATTACTTTACCGGGGCAGGGTAAAAATCTACCTTTGCATGATCCTTAATCCATGAAACGACTGATTATTGCGAGCGTACTCTTGTTTGCTGCTGTTGCTGCTGTGACGGTCGTTTATTTCAGACATATCAATACCGCCTCCGAACATACCAGCCTGACCATGCGGGCCATTCCGGATGACGCCTCGCTGATATTCCAGTTCAACAACGATAAGGATTTTTACGATATCTTTTCGGGCAGTAAACTTTTCAGCAATATTTTGGGGAATGAAAAAGTCAATGAGCTGCGGGCGCTAAAAAAGTGGCTGTTACAAAACTCATTGCTTAACTCCTACCTGGCCGGACAGGACATCTTCGTGTCGCTGCATCCGCAAAAAAACAATACGATCGATTTTCTGATTACAGTCTCCGTTTCAAAGGAATTTCAGTCCGACGTATTGGAGCTGTTGTACAAACAGCGCAATAATGGTTTACTGATCCATGCTATGGATTTTGAGGGGAAACAGGGCTATGTGATCTATCTGAACGATCTGAAAAAACGTTTCTACGTGATCAGCAAAGACGAGCAGACCATTTCCGGCAGCTTTTCGAAAGAGGTAATAGACGATTGCGCGAAATATGATTATAGAAAGCAGAAACAGGCGTTCGTCCTGCTGCCCGATCAGGAGAGTTCCAGTTCATTAGCCAACCTGTACATCAACTACCGGCAGCTAACTCCATTTGCCGAACAGTTGTTTGCATCGAAAAGCCCGGAGATGTTCAAAACCTTACGGCAATATGATGCATTCGGAGCGTTGAGCCTTAATTTCAGGAACGATGCACTTATCTTTAACGGATCAAGCCAGGCGAGCGCAGGCGATGGTGGTTATCTTGGCCTGTTCACCCACCAGGAACCGGTCACCAATCACTTAAAGGAGATATTCCCATCGACGACGGCATACGGTTCTTCATTCGCAGTATCCGACGCCAAAACCTTTGAATCGGACCTTGCCGATTGGGAAGAAAAAACAGACTTCAGCAAGGAAAGATCAGCCGCCCTTGCGAAGGTAAAAAAGGAAACAGGAATATCGCTGCAAAAAGAATTCACCGAACTACTGGGCAATGAATTTGCTGTAATCACTACGCATTACCGCGAAAAGATAGGCCTCGTACAGGTAAAAGACGGCACAAAAATGCTCGCGTTATTGACCAATATCAGCAAGATGACAGCTGAAAATTCCGGGCAGTTCAATTATGAGAAATTGCCGCAAATACTTTTGGGCGATGCTTTTTCATCGTTCAAAAGGCCTTTTTTCAGGGTGATCGATAATTATCTTGTCATGACGGGAACCGAATCGGAACTGCACAGTTATAGCGATACCTATACTAATCGAAAATTTCTCAGCAAAACAGAAGGCTATAATGATTTCAATAATCTGCTGGCAGAGCAATGCAGCGCAACCTTTTTCATCCAGTTCAAAAACGCCATAGAGCTTTTCAGGGAGACTATGAAAAAGTCATTCTATGAGGACATCAGGGATAACAAACCCGGATGGAAAAACTTTTATGGCGCATCATGGCAGTTTACGGCCTCTGAAAAAAGCTTCTATACCAATTTCAGCATCGGTTTGAAAAAGGATACCGTGATGCAAAAAGACTCTCTTTAAAAAAAACAAGCCTCTGCACAACCCAAAACGTATTTTTTCGTTAAAAGGAGGAATTTATATTTTTAATTTTTAGTATAAATTTAATAATTGAGGTTTATCTTTAAACTGCCATAGCTAACTTATTTGCCCTTACACGATACAATGAAGAAATTTCTACTTGCCTGCTTTTTCTTTTTGCTCGCGGCCAAAGGGTTTTCCCAACAGTTCTCACAAATTAACACGGGTACGCTATATGATTCGTTCGAAAACCCGTCACAACGGGCTTTTGTACCGGATACCAGTAAGAAATACGCTTTCAATTTTATTATCCCAAATATCAGCGGTAATTTTTCCCTTACTGGCGATGCGCAGGCATCGCTGATAAGCCGGGCTTTCGGCGGCAAATACAATAATGCCGCGTTAGTTATAGGTCCCGGCAACTATAACAATCTAATAGCTAACGGGGGTTTTTATCAACTCATGTTCAAGGTATTCGGCAGTGTAAAGGGCGATACCGAATTCGGTTTTTTCACCGAAACCCGGTTTGAGGGCAGAGGTAGTTTCACCGACGAATCAATAGCCGCGCTCAACGGGACCAGTGCATTCCCGAACAACGAATACAATAACGTGTTTAACGATCACTTTTACGATCAAATATATAATGTTATTGGCCTTACGTATCGCGAACAGGTTATCAAGAAAAGGCTTTCGGTCGGTTTCAGACTAGGCTTCCTTATGGGCATCGACTACAGCAAGCTCGATATCTACGAATCGCGCGTGAATTTCGACCAGGTGAATAATGCCGAAACCATATCGCTGCGCGGCAGGTTCTTCCAGAGCAAGGGGCCGGGGAACTTTGACGCCAGGAGTCTCCTTCCTACCACACGAAGCCCGGGCGCCCAGATCAGTATGGGTGCAACCTATAAAACGGACGATAATGTCTATGTACAGGGTAATATTAAGGACCTGGGATTTATCGACTGGTATAATAAATCGTCCATTGCCGATTTTAACGCAACACAGACCGCTACAAATTTAGTAGGTAAAGGGCGCGAAGACAGCGTTTACAGTCATGTGAACAGCATCCTGAAAGATAACCGGCTGAATCAGTCTTTTACCACAGCCACCGATGCAAAATTTGAGCTGAGCGCAACGAAGTCGTATTGGCTGAACGATGATATGACCCTAAAATATTCCCCTACGCTGATCGGATCAAAAGAATTATGGTACAATGGCTTCGCGGCCGGGTTGGTAAACCATTTCGAATATCTGTACAGGTACCATGGCAGCGTGACCATTTCTTATGATAATGCCAACCTGCTGAACGTCGGGTTGCAGCTTATGTATAAAACCCATAACGGCGAGTTCTATATCGGCTCGGACAAAGTGATGCAAACCGTAACATTTGCCGGAGCCCGAAATAATTATTCATCCTATGCGAATAGTTCGTTCACCGGGGCTAATTTTTTTATGGGCTTCTCGATGAAATTCGGGCCGGTGATAGAACACCCGCTAAATTCGAGTGTGATGGAGACGGGCGAGAGGGGCTTCCTTGGCCGTTTGTACAACCGCCTGTTCAAGACCAACTGGTAAGCTACAACGCTTTTTTACCGGCGATGAAATCTTTCAGGTAATAAGGCTCGAAATAAGCTACATCCTCAAAATCTTGCTTTGTAAATTTTTCAAAGGCTTTTCGTGAAAGGTGCGATGCTGAGTTGCTGAAATCGGTAATAATATGAGCGTTAGCATGTACGCCGAGCACTTTCCGGCACTTTTCGGCCCCATCGCCAAAGAATATGATTTGATGAGCGGTCAATAAATCTGCAAAACTATTTTCGTCAATTATTTCTGCTGATGTTGGCTTCACTTGGTTACCATCAACGTCAAATACTGCGGTAAACACCTCCATCCGTCGCGCATCGATCATCGGACATAGCAGTGCGGCCTTGCCGGGTGAACGCTGATGCCTGAAACCATCGGCCATTGCCGCTAACGTTTCAACTGCTATTAACGGTTTATCTAATGCGAAACATAAGCCCTTAGCTGCCGACACGCCTATGCGCAAGCCTGTATATGACCCGGGCCCGCTGCTTACTGCTACGGCATCAATATCCACATAAGTCATTCCGGCTTTTTTCAAAACCTGGTCAATAAACAGCGTGATTTTTTCGGCATGGACGTTCCTTTGTTCAACCTCAATACAGGCAAGCGTTTTGTCTTCTTCAGCAATGGCAACGGAGCAAACCGTGGTAGCAGTTTCTATTTGAAGTATCATTCTAAGTCTTAAGTTCTAAGTTTTGAGTCTTAAGTCTAGTCCAGGATATTGCGGCTTCGGACTTACGACTTTTGACTTTAGACTATTCAAGGTACCGGGTCGTGCCCGTGGCCTCCCCAGGGATTGCAACTGGCTATCCGTTTAATGGTGAGCCAACCGCCTTTAAACGCTCCGTATTTCCTTATGGCGTCAACCGCGTATTGCGAGCAGGTAGGCGTGTATCGGCACGAAGCGCTGCTCAGCGGCGATATGAAATACTGGTATATCCTGATCAAAACGATGAATACAGCGCCGACTATTCCCTTCAATATGTTTACAATCACCTTCATTTCATCGCCTCGGCCGTAAGCTGTGCCAGCAGTTTCAGCATTTTTTTAGCAATCAGGTCGTAGGTATTGATCTCCTTACCTATATAGCCTATTGAAAAAACGATATTTTTTCCTGCTTCTTGCAACGGCAAATATAAATGCTGCTGCTTATTTTGCCGGTAGGCCTCACGCATCCGCCGTTTAAGCAGGTTACGTTCTGTAGCCAGCTTATAGCGCTTTTTCGGCACGGCAATCAGAACCTTGGCGGGGAACGGCTGCGGCCCGGTCGCTGCGAGCCATGAAACTTTGAAGGGGTAACATAAAAAAGAAGAACCATTATGAAAAAGCCCGTCGATGAGCTTCTTGTCGCATAATCGTTCTTCTTTCGTAAAAGTGTATATTTTGCTCATGCCAGAGACTGCAATTTAAAGAATAACCGGCACAGCGCCCCGGCAACGGGGAATTTATGCTTTGTGCAGCTTCTCGTCGGAAACGGTTAATCTTTTTCTGCCTTTAGCCCTGCGTGCTGCCAGCACTCTTCTGCCATTGGCAGTTGCCATACGCTCACGGAAACCGTGTTTATTTCTTCTTTTTCTCTGAGAAGGCTGAAACGTTCTTTTCATTGCTTTTGTATTCTATTCGTCGTTTTTAAAAACAGGAGTGCAAATGTAGGCTATTTTTTAAACTTTTCAAATACAATTGTTAATTTGCTGACAGTTGTAATGGTTGTTGTGGTTAGACAGGTTAATACTTGCTTTATGAAATTAAAACTACTCGTACTCATATTATTCCCGCTGTTTGCACTCGGCCAGCAACACTATAAGATATACAGCACGGCTGCGCAGAAGGTAGTCACCATCGACGATGTGGCCGGAGGCATGAATAACGCCGATGTGCTGTTCTTTGGCGAGGAGCACAATGACTCGACCTGCCATGTGCTTGAAAGTGCATTACTGGAAGCTATCGCGCAAAAATATCCCGGCAAAACGGCGCTGAGCCTGGAGATGTTTGAAACCGACTGCCAGGAAGTGCTCGATGAATATTTGGACAGCATGATACGTGAAAAGAACTTTGTTACCGAAGCGCGCGCCTGGCACAATTACAAGGATTATCGCCCGATGATCGAATATGCCAGATCAGGCAAAATACCTGTAATTGCGGCGAACGCCCCGGCACGATATGTCAACATGGTGAATCGTATGGGCCTAAGCAGCTTAGACAAACTGGACAAAACCGCCAAGGCGTGGCTTCCTCCCCTGCCTATCGATACCGCCACGGGCGCTTATTACGATAAATTCGTCGAAATAATGAGCGGGCACAGTGCTATGGGCGGTATGCAGATGTTCCAGGCGCAAAACTTGTGGGACGCGACTATGAGCTGGTCGATAGCCAAATTCGCTAAAAAGCACAGGGGCTATAAGATATTCCAGGTGAACGGCGGCTTTCATAGCGGGGAAAAATTGGGTGCTGCCACGCAACTGAAAAAGTACGCGCCGAAGCTCCGTGTTTTGAATATCGCCTGTTTTTCCGAAGAAAACTTTGATAACCCGGATTGGTCAAAATACAGTAAGGATAATGATTATATTATCCTTACTGATCCGACGGTGCCGAAGACTTATTGACAAATTATTTCCCTTTTGCCAGCAAATCCCTGATCTGGGTAAGCAAAACCTCCTCATTAGTTGGTACCGGTTCAGGAGCAGGCGCGGCTTCCTCTTTCTTCTTCATAGAATTAATGCCTTTGATCACCAGGAAAATACAGAAGGCTACGATGATGAAATCAATAGCGGCGTTGACAAAATTACCATAGCGTATTGCCACTTCAGCAACTTTATGAGCAGCATCAGCCTGGACGATGACCACCTTTTTATCGGAAAAATCGATGCCGCCTAGTATATACCCAATAGGCGGCATAATAATATCATTGACTAATGAAGTAACAATTTTCCCGAATGCCGCACCGATGATAACACCGACAGCCAGGTCAACCACGCTACCGCGCATGGCAAACTCTTTGAATTCTTTTACAATCGCCATAAGTTTAATTTTAAGTTTACGAAATATACAAAAATGTCGCTATCCGAGAATATTTTATTGCAAGCTATGGTTAAACACTTAAGACGTTTTTACGTTTAAGGGTTTGTTATCCATCAAACACCAGCTAATTATTTCATTAAATTGATGTATTTTTGGCCGATTTAATTTATGTTAAAACAGAACCTTCAACAGAAACTCTTACAAAAGCTATCGCCGCAGCAAATACAATTCATCAAATTGCTGCAGGTGCCTACCGTATCATTGGATACGCGCATCAAAGAGGAGTTGGAGGAGAACCCTGCGCTTGAAGATCTGAGCCTCACTAATCTAAACGAGCCCGAAGAGGAATACCCTGATCGCGATCCTGAAGATGACGACTTCAGCGGCAATGACGAGGAGACTGTCGCTGACGAATTTAATATAGACGATTACCTGCAGGAAGATAATCTGAACGAATATGGTTCGCGTTATGACCAAAACGGCGACGATGACGATGACCGTAAGGAAATTCCGATAGCGGTACAAAGTTCATTTTTTGAAAATCTACAGGCACAGCTGGACCTGATCCCGCTGTCGGACAAAGACTTCAGGATAGGCCAGCAGATCATCGGCAGCCTGGATGACGATGGTTACCTGCGCCGTTCGATCACCTCGCTGACAGACGACCTGGCATTTTCGCAAAACGTTTTCGCCGAGGATGATGAAGTGGAAGAAATGCTGAAGATCATCCAGGCTTTCGACCCGCCCGGCGTTGGCGCACGCAGTTTGCAGGAATGCTTGCTGATACAACTGAAACGCAAGGACCAAAACGATCCGATTGTCAAAAAAGCCATACAGGTTGTTGAAAATTACCTCGACGAGTTTACCCGGAAACATTACGACAAGCTCGAGAGAGCGCTGAATATGTCGAGCCAGGACCTGCGCGCCGTAGTAAATGAAATATTGAAGCTAAACCCCAAACCGGGCGACAGCAGCGAGGTAAATACCAAACAATTGCAGGTGATCCCCGACTTCCACATTGCCAACAAGGACGGGGTGTTGGTACTCACACTAAATTCAAAAAACGCACCTGAACTGCGGGTGAGCCGTTCCTACCAGGAAATGTTCGAGCATTACGACAAAGCTTCGCAACGAGATAAAAAACTCAAGGAAGCGGTCCAGTTCGTTAAACAAAAACTCGATTCGGCAAAATGGTTCATCGACGCCATCAAACAGCGCCAGCAAACCTTGCTGAAAACGATGAACGCCATTATGCAATACCAGTACGAGTTTTTCCTTACCGGTGATGAAAAAAACCTGAAACCGATGATCCTGAAGGACATTGCGGATAAGATCGGGATGGATATTTCAACTGTATCGCGCGTGGCTAACTCAAAATATGTGCAGACCGAACATGGTACTTATTTATTGAAATCCTTCTTCTCGGAAGCCATCCAAACTGAAAGCGGCGAAGAAGTATCGAATAAAGAGGTAAAGAAAATACTCGAAGAACACATCGGCGCTGAAGACAAGCGGCACCCCCTGGCCGATGAAAAACTGACTGAAATTCTGAAGGAAAAAGGCTACAATATAGCCCGCCGTACCGTAGCCAAATACCGCGAACAAATGAATATCCCTGTCGCAAGACTGAGAAAAGAGTTATAACTGCCAATTTTTTATTTAGCTCAATTTGTATTACTAAATTTTTAGTATAATTTTAACTAATTTTTTAGTCAATCGCACTCCGGCTATGAATAAATGGTTGTACCTTGTCCTTCTATTCACCGTATCCGTTATAAGCTGTAAAAGGATATACCAGCCGCCAGCTATTACTGCATCAAATAATTTCCTTGTAGTTGAAGGTACCATAAGTGGAGGTCCCGATTCCACTTTTATAAGACTTAGCCGTACGGTAAGGATATTCAGCAAGCTGACTTCAAAGCCGGAATTGAATGCGATCGTTACCATTGAAGATGATCAAAATCTCGTCTTTCCGCTAACTGAGACCGGGAACGGCAACTACGGTTATACTGGTCTGAATCTTGACCATACCCATAAATACAGGCTGCGCATTAAAACATCAAATGGCGAGCAATATCTGTCCGATCTCGTTCAGGCGGTTGACTCTCCGCCGATAGACAGTGTGAGCTACGATGTAAATTGCAGCCCTACTGCCGGGCCCGGCTTAAATGTTTACGTAAGCACGCACGACCAAACAAGTAATACGAGATATTACCGCTGGGATTACCAGGAGACCTGGATATTTCATTCGTTCTTTCCTTCGTATTATTATTCTGACGGCGACACCGTTCGCTATAGGAACCAATACACCCAAAACGTTACGCATTGCTGGGCCTCTGACACTTCCAGTACTATAATTTTGGCTTCTACGACGAATCTGTCGAAAAGCGTCATTCTAAACAATCCTATCACTTTTGTATCCTCCACTTCAGAAAAAGTTGAAACGCAATACAGCATATTGGTAAGGCAATACGAACTGACCCCTGAGGCTTACGATTACTATTCGGCAATCAAAAAAAACACTGAGCAAATCGGAAGCATCTTCGATGCTCAGCCAAGTACCATACAAGGAAACATTCACTGTATCAGCGATCCATCAAAACCTGCTTTAGGATATATTACAGCCGGAAATCCAACAAGCCAGCGTATCTTTATCGCCAATTACACGCTTCCTGCCTGGGCGGCAACCTACCCCTATCCGGATTGCCACATTGAGCCTAAATGCTGCTATTATAATTTCTCTGGTGTTGACCAGGTTGACTTTTACATCAATTACAAAAAAAGTGGTATTCCGCATTGGCTTGTTCCGATAGACAAAATAAATGCCCTCGGCGATCCTATAGGCTTTTATGCGTCATCGCAAGAATGCGTTGACTGTACCATCAGGGGAACCAATAAAATGCCTCCTTTTTGGAAACCGCTAATTAACCAATAATTCAGAATGAATGCGCTGGCGCCACAATGTGGTCGCGGTTGTTGAGCATAATACCGATCACGATCTCGTGAGTACCGTTGCTCACGGTTCTTAACGCCGAGGTGGTATAGTCGTAAGAATAGCTAATATTGATCAGCGAGCTGATATTCAGGCCAAACATTCCTGCCACAGCGTCGCCGTTGCGGTATGAAGCGCCGATCCAAAACCTGCTCCTAAAGGCCAGCTTGGCATTGATATCATAGGTAACAGGCAGCGGGCTGATGAATTTTACCAGTGCCGAAGGCATTAGCGTCACATCATCATTCAAAAAGAATTTGACGCCTCCTGTAAACAAAAATTGTGGTACCGTTTTGGCCTGGCTATAGTTATTATTTGTACTAAAATACATGTTTTGCGATAGCAACTGCAGGGCCGATATGCCGATATAATAATTGGAGGAATATCCCCACAAACCTATGCCCAGGTCGGGTTTCCATTGGCTGTTGCTGCCATTTGCTATAGCCGGATCCAGCGGGTTTTCGAGCACCAATTCGGAGGTGTTCAGGCTGGTATGGTTGTATCCGGCCTCGACACCCAGCGCGAGATTAAAAGTGCTCGATATGCCTAAATGGTAAGCATAGGTCAGGTCGATATTTGTGGTACTGATGGGGCCGGCCTGGTCGGATATCATCATAAATCCCAGGCCGTGATGGGGTGCGGCAGCCTGGTAGGTTTGCGAGTAGAGCCTGCCGTAAGGGTTATCCTGGTTGCCGCCTGAAAGCGCGGCGGCATCGCCTTCCACAAAATCAGAGCCGAAAGGAACGCTGCCCGTGATATAGCTTGTAACCGGAGCGCCCTGCAAACCTGTCCACTGGCTACGGTAACCGGTCTTAACATCAAAATAATTTTCAATCCCGGTAACGGCCGGATTGATAAGCATATTATTTAATACGTATTGCGTGTACTGCGGCTTCTGTTGTGCCGAAGCAATCTGAAAGGTAAGCACAGAAATAAAGAGTAGAAGTAAAATTCGCTTCATCCTGATATTATAATTTCACACTCGCAATTAATCCCTGGCTGGAATTCAGGGCTGTTAATATAGCAA
>JAFDZL010000179.1 GCA_018266935.1 Bacteroidota bacterium
GGTAAAATACTATGACGAAGGTAAAGGTGCTGAGGGTACCTGGTGGTCAAAACTAATAGACGGCGCTACGGGTAATGGTATTGACCAAAGTATCAAAGTAATCTATGAATTCATTATATGGAACTATGAACCGGGCGACGAATTATACCTTTTCGGTTTCAGCCGGGGAGCCTATATCGCCCGCAGCCTTGCCGGCTTAATCCGTAATTGCGGCATATTAAAAAACAATGACCTGGGACTCATAGACGAGGCTTATGCTATTTATCGCGACCGGAAAAACCGTACTTACCGACCGGATGGTGCTTTATCTAAACAATTTCGCGAAAAATATTCTCACCCGGTTCAGCGTATCAAATTCATAGGCGCCTGGGATACGGTTGGGGAGTTAGGCATACCCGCCAGGGGTTTTCAATGGTACAATAAGCGTTACCAGTTTCACGATACCAGGCTAAGCAGCCTCGTCGAAAATGGATATCACGCGCTGGCTATTGATGAACACCGCAATAACTTTAAACCCACCCTGTGGACCAAGAGCAATAAAGTGGCTGCGGGTGAGGTCCTGCAAGTTATGGAGCAGCAGTGGTTTGCCGGATCTCACTCCAATATCGGGGGAGGTTATCCCGACGTGGGTTTGAGCGATATTGCCCTGGAGTGGATGATAGAAAAAGCGGCAAAGCATGGCCTTGGTTTTGATGAAACTTATATCAATACGCAACTCAGGCCTTGTTTTGAGGGCAGACTATATAATTCCAAAACCGGAATATTTGAGTTTTTGCCCGATCATCTGAGAACGGTGATGAAAGCCATAAATGCTGGTGAAAAGGTTGATGATTCGGTATTTGAACGAATGCGTGCCCTGTCGGGCTACAGGCCCGAGAATATCATTAACCCGGTATCGAGTCAATTAGTCGTTTAGTATATTCCATTTTAGGTCGATAATAAATTTCGTCCGGTTCGCCGGTTTCCACAATCTCGCCCCGGTTCATTACCATTACACGGTCGGAAATATGTTTGATAACCGAAAGATCGTGCGAAATGAAGATATACGTCAAATTAAATTCCTGCTGCAACTCCCTGATCAGGTTCAACACCTGGGCTTGTACAGAAACATCTAATGCTGAAACGGATTCGTCGCAAATAATGAATTTAGGCTGCAGAGCCAGCGCCCTTGCTATCACTATACGTTGGCGCTGACCTCCCGAAAATTCATGCGGGTAACGATTAAAGTATTCCGTGGGCAGGCTAACACGATCAAGCAATTCCAGTACTCTTTTTTTTCGCTGCGTATTGTTCTCATACAACTGATGCACCTGCAAAGGTTCCATCAATGAATCACCAACGGTCAGACGCGGGTTTAGCGACGAATACGGATCCTGGAAAATGATCTGGATATTTCGTCTCATAAGGCGCATATCATGCTTACCCAATTTCAGCAGATCGGTGTTTTCAAATTTCACATCACCAGAGGTCGGCTCAATAAGTCTTAATAGACTTCGTCCCAGTGTTGACTTTCCGCAACCCGATTCCCCCACAAGACCAAGTGTTTCGCCGGGATACACATCAAAGCTGACTTTATCAACCGCTTTTACAAAGCTTTTCGTTGCAGAGAATAATCTGCCTCTCAACGGAAACCAGGTGCATAACTCATTGATCCGCAATATGGGCTGTTGATCATATAGTTTTTTCCTTCGTTCAATTATCTCTTGTTCTGAATAAGCGTTTTGTTCCCGTATCTTTTCAATTGTAGCACCTTTGCCGCCATTGACGCCGAGAAAATCGGCTACTACCGGAAGACGTTTTAAATGTAACTGCGGCGCGGGCCTGCACGCGAGCAAACCTTTTGTATAAGGATGGGTGGGGTTGGTAAAGATCGCCCTCGTTTCACCTTGTTCTACAACACTACCCTTGTACATCACGATAACTCTATCCGCCACCTGGCTTACCACACCAAGGTCGTGCGAAATGAAGATCATGCTCATGTTGCGGCCGATCTTGAGTTTTTGCAGCAGTTCGAGAATGGTTTTTTGAACGGTTACGTCCAAAGCCGTGGTAGGCTCGTCGGCTATAAGTATGTCGGGGTCACAGGCAAGTGCCATAGCGATCATTACTCTTTGCTTTTGTCCGCCCGACAACTGATGCGGATAACTGTCAAATACGGCATCTGGCCTGGGCAACTGGACCTCGTTAAAAAGCTTAATCGTCTTTTCCCTGGCTTCGTTTTGAGTCGAAGCCAGGTGGACACGTATCGCTTCCGTAACCTGGTGACCGCAGGTTAATACCGGGTTAAGCGAGGTCATCGGCTCCTGGAAGATCATCGCAATACGGTTTCCCCGAACATTGCGCATTTCCTGTTCTGGTAACTTCAGTACATCGATATCGTCGAGCAATATTTCGCCGCCTGTTACTGTATTTTGGCGATCAAGCAAGCGCATTACAGCCAGCGATGTTACTGATTTCCCTGAGCCGGATTCCCCTACAATACCTACTGTCTCGCCTTTAGCTAAGGTGAAAGTGCTGGATTTAACGGCTTCAACCAAACCGTTCGGGGTTTTAAAACTTACTTTCAGATTGTTTACCTGCAGCATTATTCGGCAATCAGCGTTATACAGTCGTCTGCAATTAATTCCTCGCCACGGTAACGCCGGATCAGTTGTGCGGTTGCCACAACGTCTTTCTGGCAATAGGTGCTTATCCGATGCAGATTATCTTCAACCCAGTAAACATGCCCTACCTGACTGCCGTCTATATCATCTTTTGGCGTTGGAATATTGAATATTGCTGCCAAAAGGTTAAGAGACGTGTAGTTTTTAAAATCGCCAAACTTCCAAAGCTCCATCGTGTCGAGGTGATTGATTTCCCAGGGCTTTTTACCGGACATTTCCAATTGCGGCGGTATTATGATGCCGTTGACCAGCATTCGCCGGCAGATATAAGGGAAATCGAATTCTTTGCCATTGTGCGCACATAAGATCAATGAAGCGGGCTGGGAGTGGAGCAGATCGGCGAAATTGATCAGCAACTCCCGCTCATCATGCGAAAAGAAAGATTTAATGCGCAAGCCTGTATTCTTTCCTTTAGTAAATATGCCGACTGAAATACAAATGATCTTGCCAAATTCGGCCCAGATGCCGGCGCGGTCATAGAATTCTTCTGCTGTAGCTTCCTTGCGGTTGTTTTGGGTTTTCAGATCCCACAACTTCTGCAAATTCTCCGGCACCTGCTCAAAAGCACTGTATTGCGGTACCGTCTCGATATCGAGCACCATCAGGTTGTGCAGATCATATTGTTCAAGCATCGCGGCGGGTTAATAATATTAGGGGCAATATAATCA
>JAFDZL010000017.1 GCA_018266935.1 Bacteroidota bacterium
AGTTTGGCATCCATTTCAACGACGACCTGCTAAACCACGTACTGGATGACAAACACTTTTTGCAGGGAGCGTTTATGATCGTTGATAACCCCGTATTGAAGACCGCCAAAAAGATATTCATGAAGGACATCTGCTCACTGAAATTGACCGACCCTGCCTACCCGATTTTGCAGGATGGTAAAAATGTGGTCATCGCCGCATCACCATACGGGAAGGGCATCGTCCTGGCTGTCGGCGACCCATGGTTGTATAATGAATACACCAACGGCCGGCTTCCGAAGGATTACCAAAATGATAAAGCCGCTAATGACGTGGCGACGTGGCTGATCAAGGAGTCCGAATCCCGATAGCTATCGGGACGGAAAGGACCGTAGTCCGGAAGACAGCGAATGGCGTAGCCATGGTAATCTTGTAACAACGGATTTCAATCCGTTGAAACGGATGCTGCAATTACAGCAACAACGACTCCACCCGATGCGCATGCACAATATCATCCATCGGCGACCAGGAAAAAATAGTAAAACGCCCATCCTGCGAAGCGACTAAAGCGAAAGCATCCCTTTGATCGTAAACAAACTGCGCGGCGGCGAAGTGCCGTGTGCCGCCATCCTGACCTGGCGCGATGATCTGTGCCTCATTGTCGATAACTGGTTCGGTAACCATGATCTCTTTCACGGTTTCAGCACCGTATGGCCGCGTTATCTTGGCCCCGAAGGCCAGTAGTTCATGCTTGTCATTGATAATGGTGGCGCCATCGACGGCGGTGAGCCCTGCCACGCAATCGATCTCGTCGGCAAGCTGTTCCTGCCACAATGCGAGGTCGCGTTTGCTAACGTCCATAGCCATCAGTTTGGCCAGGCCGGTAAACGGCGGATTGACGGCGTAGGATATCGGGTCGATAATAGATTCGCGCCATTTGTCACTACCGGACGGAACGATGAGCAGCATGCCGCCGTGCCCATGCGCACGCATCGATACAGCTAATTGCACGTGCAGGTTTACCGGGCTCGTCCATGCGCTTTGTGCCGTGAAACCCAGCAGCGAATTCAATAGTTTGGGGCAATCGGGCTGATGAACGCTTTCTTCGTCGATCACCTTAACCTCATCACCTTTAAGCACGGCGACATTCACATATTTCCCAAAGCCATCCACCCGGCGGTGCTTGATAACCAGTAAACCAGGTTCGACAACCTCCAGCACAAAGCAAAAACCCGGCACGGTGTGCGTAGTTCCCCAAATGTATATTTCGTCCTCATCCTGCCATACGCCGAGATGTATCCCCGAGCGTTCGACCGCCGGCGCCAGTTTGGTCAGCACGTCCACCGAAAAAGGCAGCCTTTCCTCAAAGGTCAGCGGCAACTCCGATTGACGCGGCGGTAAAAAAGCGATGGATATTTTTGGCGAACGGCCTTCTTCTTTGCGCAGGCTGGCCCAAAAAGCTATATCGATGATGGATTCGATGGTTTGCCCGGAAGGTTCGGGTGCAAGATTAGGTTCTCCGCGTTCGGCGGCGGCGGCCAATTGCGCGGCGAAATGCCGCTCGATGGCGCCCGAAACCAGGCGCGCGGCTTTATAGGTTGGTCCTGCAACAGCTGACTTTGTACCGTTATTCATGGAACTAAATTAACGGAAACGCTAATTAGTAATACCCTTGGTAAAGAAATATTACGTTGCTGTGAATCCGGGATCAAAAGCCCTCGTTCCCGGCCGAATCACCAAACGTTCCGATGGAACGAATTTGATTTTTCAAATGTTCTACCGACGAGGCGTCCTTACAGGACGCTTGCCTGTGTTTTTTGTCTCATGAGGACGGCTGGTTGGTAGAGAAAATAATATAGACGCAGCAGCCTCACCGGGCGCTTGCCTGTGTTTTTCGTCCCATAGGGACGGCTGGTCGGTAGGAAAAATAATATTATCAAACACGTTCCATAGGAACGTTTCGTGATTGAACGTAAAAGTGTCCTTTGTTTGAAGATTTGGCGTTAGGCTCACCCCTGCTCGTCGATGCTCTCCAGGTAGCTTTCTACCGACCACTTCCCTGAACCTATAACCGTGAACATCAGCAGCAATATAAATGCCGTTATTGATGAAATTAAATCAGTATTGAACGGTGACTGCAGGTAGTTGATAAAGATGATGGCGCAAAATACGATGGGTAATTGCAGCAATGATGACAGACGTGTCAGGATACCAAGGCTTATCAGTATGCCTCCAACAAAGTGAACGAAAACGACATAATAAACCACCACCATCAGCCAGTTGGAAGAAAAGGCAATATCGGGCTGGCTTTCGATCATTTCTTTCAGGTTGGCGCTGTTCTGCATAAAGCCAAACCCCTTCAGAAACAAAAATACACCAAGCGCTACGCGGATAATATCAAGGAACCGGGGATGATGACCGTCGCCCCATTTTTCGATCCGGTGAATCAGGTTCATAACAATTCTCCTTTCGGGTTAGGTAATTGGTTTGTATAAATATACTTAACCTTAACGAGAAATGCAACAAGTTTTTTACAAAAGCGGTTATACTTATAGCGGCCGGGAGATCATAAAGGGTTGACAATAGGTAGCAGTATCCGTACCTTTGCGGCAAATTTACCTTTGTTGTACTCTCCCGGGTGAAAGTATTTCACTTAATTGTTTTACTGCCATGAAAATAACCAGTTCCGCGAACGGAATACGTATTTCGCCTTCATTAAATTACGTCCCTGAAAATAATGAAGACGTTAAGAAAAATACCATCTTAAAGAAGCGCCTGATCGGCTTGTCGGCCATGTGCATCTGTGTGGCCGCCGCGGTCTGCCTGATCGCCAAATTTCTGGTAACGCTGATCTACCTGGTTACCAATATCTCTTTTTATGGCAAGTTTTCTTTGAATTTTTACAGCCCTGCCGACAATCACCTGGGCTTGTGGGTCATCGTCGTTCCGGCTATCGGAGGCGTCATCGTGGGCTTTATGGCATTGTACGGTTCAAAGGCTATTCGTGGCCACGGCATACCGGAAGCGATGGAACAGATACTGGTGAATAAAAGTAAGATCAAACCGGTTATCACTTTCCTGAAGCCTATTTCGTCGGCCATTGCCATAGGCACGGGCGGTCCGTTCGGCGCAGAAGGACCTATTATCGCAACCGGGGGGGCTCTCGGTTCGACGCTCGGCCAGCTGTTCAAGATCACATCCAACGAACGGAAGATCATTTTGGCAGCAGGCGCCACGGCGGGTATGGCCGCCATTTTCGGCACCCCGATCGCCGCTGTGTTCCTGGCTATCGAGTTATTATTATTCGAATTTTCACCCAAAGCCATATTACCGGTTGCGCTTGCTTGTATTACGGGTGCAGCCGGGCATCATTTGCTGTTCGAATCGGGACCTGTATTTCCCATGCCTGATGTCGCTATTCCGTCAAATATGGCCCTGGCTATTTATAGCTTCATGGGGCTCATCGTCGGCTTCCTCGCCATGGGACTCACCAAAGCGGTTTATTTTATAGAAGACGCTTTCGAAAAATTGCCCATCCACTGGATGTGGTGGCCTGCGCTGGGCGGTCTTGTTGTAGGCGTTGTAGGTTACTTTGCGCCGCATACGCTTGGCGTTGGTTACGACAACATCAAGTCATTGTTATCGGGAACTTTGCCGCTTGCGCTGGTACTCAATCTTTGCCTCCTGAAGTTCATATCCTGGGCCATTGCACTTGGTAGCGGCACCTCGGGCGGTACCCTGGCGCCTTTGATGACCATAGGCGGCGCTACCGGTGCGATAATGGGCCTCGCTATAAACAGCCTTTTTCCGGATGTTCACATGAGCATACCCATGGCGGCGCTGGTAGGCATGGCGTCGATGTTCGCAGGCGCATCGCGGGCGTACCTGACCAGTATCACCTTCGCCCTGGAGGCCACCATGCAGTCGCACGCTTTGCTGCCTTTGCTGGGGGCCTGTACCGCATCATACATCGTCTCGTTCTTCCTGATGGAAAACACCATCATGACCGAAAAGATCGCCCGCCGTGGTGTTTTCACGCCGGACTCCTACGAGCCCGACCTGCTGCAAACCATCACCGTAGCCCAGGTTATGGATGAGAGCGATGTAGTTATCAGCGCAAAAAATACCATTCGGGAAGTAAATGAATGGCTCGCCCAAAATAAGAATCACGACGATTATTTTATTACTGTTAACGATGACGGCTCCTATTCGGGTATCCTGAAACTGGCCGACCTGTACATCAATAATCCCGACGGCGGCAGCACATTAAATTCGGTAACCAACCACGTGCATACCTTTTTGAAAAATGACGATACGCTGCGCATGGCTGTTGAAGAAATGGCAAAACACGATACCGATGTGCTGCCGGTAATTTCCGCTACGGGCAATAAGATCATCGGATTGCTGACCTACCAGGACATCCTCACGGCGTACAAACATCACATGGAGGAAAACGAAACCGCCAATACGCAAATATCGCTCAAACGCCGCCGTATGAAGATGCTGATCAGGGGAAGAAAGCTGATCAACATCGGCGACGTTTCGAAGTGATCAGTTGAGCCGCTTCCAGGTGAGCGTACGGGTTATCGGCTCGCCGTCAGGTCTGGTGGTTTCTAATTGGATCACCAGCCGGTCGGCGTCAGCGCGCATGTCGCGCGAAGCTGTGATGCCGATATTCGCCGGTGTAATGGAGCCAACGAGCGTGTGCGCTACCTTGCCGCTTTGCTCATCCACCTCATACGTGCCGAAATAGGCATCGTAACCATCAACGGCAACTGTATTGTTCGAACCGGAATAAGACGTTACCTGGCCGGCTGCGTCTTTGCTGCGGTCGCGTTTCATAAACTGCGCCGCGAAGTGCGTGCCTGAATAGGACAAGATACCTATAGGATCGGCGCCCAGCGTCGGGTCGATGCGTTTCTGGCCGTCTTTCGTCCAGTCTTCACGCGTTTGTAACCACCAGATGCCGCGCAATGCGGTGGCAAGATCGCCTGATGGCGAAGTTAAAATCGGAGAACCCATATCAGTGTAAAAAATTATTCCGCAGTAGTAGGGTCGATAACCGTGGCAACCCTTGCCACTGAATTTACCGGGAACCCGCCCAGTGAGGCATGCTCCCGCACCATTTTTTCATTGGGTGCAATGTAAACGCAATAGATCTTGTCGCCGGTGACATAACTTTGAACCCATTGTATCTCAGGTCCGAGGTTGCGCAATACACCGCATGAAGTTTGCGAAATTCCTTTCAATTGTTCGGCAGTCAAATTGCCGGCGCCGGGGATTTCCCGCTCGATAACATACTTAGGCATAAATTCTGGTTTGAATGATTGATTAACAGTTTCGATTTGATCTTTACAACATTTTCCAGTACGCCCGCACCGAACAGACGGTTGCCTCCATTCGAAGCGGTTGACAGCCCTTATTACTCAAATTTAAAGTAAGTATTCTGATAATCAGCCATATTCAGCCAATTATTTTTTTGCATGACAACCCGTATTTTGATCATGTTTCGCGAAAAATTTATTACAGAATTTATATTTGTTGTTTATACATTTATCGAATGAGACCTAAAATATTCCTCGGCCTGGCATTGTGTATTGCCGGTCTTCAACTCAGAGCGCAGGAAGCCGCGACGGTTGATGTCAGCAACGACTCCAAACTCACCATCAGCCGTTTTATCTACGGGCAATTCGCCGAGCACCTCGGCCATGGCATTTATGGCGGTTTTTGGGTGGACAAGAACCTGCCCGTCGAAAAGCAGGATCGCATCCGGATGGATGTTGTTAATGCGCTTAAAAAGATCAAAATACCTGACCTGCGCTGGCCCGGAGGCTGCTTTGCCGACGAATACCACTGGCGCGACGGGATCGGTCCGCGTGAGCAACGCCCAAAAATGGTGAACACCAATTGGGGAAATGTGACCGACGATAATAGTTTCGGCACGCATGAGTTTTTGAAGCTATGCGAGCTGATCGGCTGCGAACCCTACATCGCCGGCAACGTAGGCAGTGGCACGGTGGCAGAAATATTCAAATGTATCGAGTACCTGAACCCGGACGGCGAAAGCACGATGGCTCAGCTGCGCGCTAAGAACGGTCATCCCGCGCCGTATAAGGTTACCTTTTGGGGCGTGGGCAATGAGAGCTGGGGCTGCGGCGGTAATATGACGCCGGAATTTTATGCCGATCAATACAGAAGATATGCCGCTTTTGCCAAAAATTACCCGGGGGCCCGGTTGAAAAAGATAGCCAGCGGTCCGAACGCCGACGACTACAACTGGACCGACGTGTTGATGAAAAACGCAGGCTGGGATATGTGGGGCTTATCGCTGCACTACTATACGGTGCCAACCGGCAACTGGGGCCACAAAGGTTCGGCGACTGCTTTTGACGAGAAGGAATATTTCAATACAATGGTCAAGACGCTGAAAAGGGAGGAGGTGATTGTCAAACACTGGG
>JAFDZL010000180.1 GCA_018266935.1 Bacteroidota bacterium
ACACCTGTCCAAAACATTTTATGCTTATGTGAGCGGCGCCTACTCCGGCGACGTAAGCCTGTTTCCGCAATACAGGGGCGGTTTCTCGCTGTACGCTAACCTGCCGGCAAGCTTTGAAGCTGATGCGGGCTTCCGTTATCTGCATTTTAGCAGCAACACCTGGATATACACCGCATCGGTTGGAAAATATTACAAGAGTTTCTGGTTTAATTTCCGCACGTATTTAACCCCTTCCGATAACTCGGTCTCACAGTCCTACTCGGTGCACGTAAGATATTATACCGGCGGAGCTGACGATTATCTGTCGCTCGGCGCAGGAACCGGTCTTTCGCCCGATGCCCCCAATAGTGTGGTCATTTCGAATAATGGAACCCTTTACAAATTCAAATCGGACAATATTTCGGCGGCTTACTGGCATTCGTTCAAACGCCGGAATGTTTTCTTCATTACCGCCAGTTATGATCATGAGGAATACCCGAACCATTTGTGGGTGAACGATTTCGACCTCGGCATAGGCTACCTGAGGAGATTTTAAATGAAAAAGTATCAAAAAATATTGCTGATGTATGTGCTGCCGGTACTGATCATATTTCCGCTGGTTATGTTCCTGGTATGGGTGTTTACACCTAAAACCAAGCTGGTGGTAGCCATAGTCGATAAAACGTCGCTCGATCAGTCGGGCCAGGAGCATATCTCGCTTACGTGGGTACTTAATCATTACCGTTTTACAAAAACGCCGACGGAAAGCTACGCAGGCAGTCATGATTATTTTGGCTTCTTCCCGAAGGACGACGAAAAATTCAGGGTGAAGGGCTTAGAGCGCTTCTCGCCAGATCAGCTGAAGCAACTAAGTTACGATGCCGACCTGACCTACTTTACCGATACCTACGGCGTTTATAAAAGCGACTGGTACACCCGCAAAGGCGAAACCGGGCAGAGAGGAATATTGTATGGCGGTATGAGCGCGCAGGACGTGGAGTTCCTGCAGGATATGAAGGACCGCCACAAGCTGATCATTACCGAATTCAATACCATAGGCTCGCCGACCAATGCCGACAACCGGAACAAATTCGAAAAAATGTTCGGGATGCACTGGACAGGCTGGACCGCACGCTTTTTTGACAGTTTTGATACTTTAAAAAATAAAGAACTGCCGGCCTGGCTGGTAACCAACTATAAAAAAGAACACGCGCAGCAATGGCCTTTCCACAAAGCGGGCCTGGCTTTTGTCAACGACGGCGGCGATGTGGTGATATTGGAGGACAGTACACACCTGAGTAATCCTGTCCCCCGTATCGTGACTTTTAAGTATGGCCAAAAGGAACTGTCATTGCCGGAAACGATGAAATACCCTTTCTGGTTCGATATTATCACGCCTTCGCTTTCCATCAACCACGCCGTTTCGCTGTTTGATCTGAACCTGAATACCAGGGGCGCCGCTGAATTAAAGAAAAACGGTATCCCAACCACATTCCCGGCGATCATTATGCACAAAGGGCCCGATTACCAGTTCTATTATTTTTCCGGCGATTTCTGCGATAACCCCATTGGACTGACCACCTCGTACTTCAGGGGTGTCAGCTTCTTTCGATGGATGTTCTACAATAGCGACGATCCTGCCGAGCGCAAAAGTTTCTTCTGGACGTTCTACAGGCCAATGATGACGCACATTCTGAAAGAGGCCGCAAGTACCAAAAAATAACGGCATTGCTCGCTATCCGGCCAGTATCTGGTCAAATAATATGATATATTATTTGACTATGCTTAGTTTTCAATACACTGATAATAAGCTAATTGCATTTAAAAAAGGTAATTTATATTTAAATTTACATAAAAAAACCCTTTACCGGCCGCTGCAATATGACGGATTGAGTTTTCCATCTTTTATCTTCGGAATATCAATCACCATCATGAAAAGGCTTCTTATCGCTTTTGCATTCATTTTCTTATTCGTAACTGCTGTTGCGCAAGTCAAAACGCCAAGGCAATTATTTAAGGACCTGTTCGAGGCCGTGCAGATATCGGACATATTTCCAGATAACAAGACTTTTGTTGACGCAACCCCGAAGCGCGATCCGGAACTGATCATGAAGGATTATGAGGAACAGAAAAATAAACCGGGATTTGACCTCATGCATTTCGTATATGATAATTTCAGCATTCCGGGCCCTCCGCAAACCATTTTCAAAACCGACATAAAAGAAGGCATACGTAAGCACATCGATACCCTATGGAAAGTACTTTACAGGCGGCACGATACCATCTCAAAGTACTCTTCATTGTTGCCTGTCCCGAATGATTTCATTATTCCCGGCGGGCGTTTCCGTGAAACGTACTATTGGGATTCCTATTTCACGATGCTCGGATTGCAGCAAAGTAACCGAACCCAGATCATACGGGATATGATCGGCAATTTTGCCTACCTGCTGGATAAATACGGGTTTATACCAAACGGAACCCGCACCTATTACTTGACGCGTTCGCAACCTCCATTTTTTTCGATGATGCTCGACCTGCTAGCTAAAGATGACGGTGAACATGTGATCGTCAAATATCAGCCGGAGCTGTTGAAAGAATATGCCTTTTGGATGCGTGGTTCGGAAGGTTTAAAACCGGGCCAGGCTTACCGGAATTCGGTGAGGATGCATGATGGCGAATTACTGAACCGTTACTGGGACGAATCCGATCAGCCGCGGGAAGAGTCGTACAAAAAAGACGTGAATGCAGCCAAACTAACCAAACAGAAATTGGGCGACTTTTACCGAAATATCCGCGCCGCGGCCGAATCGGGCTGGGATTTTAGCACACGCTGGATGGACACCACCGGTAAGCTGGAAACCATCCGGACCACCTTTATCATACCGGTTGACCTGAATTGCCTGCTCTATCATCTCGAGCTATCGATCGCAAAGTCATACCAACTGCAGGGAAACGGCCCGCAATACCGCGTCTATCTGGCCAAAGCGCTTGCACGAAAGAAGGCGATCCTCAAATACTCGTGGAGCGCCAAAGACGGCTGGTTCATGGATTACAACTGGAAAGAGCGGCGCTTTTCGCCGCATAAGACTCTCGCAGGAACCTACCCACTTGAATTTAAGATCGCCAGCGCCGCCCAGGCAGCAGAAGTTGCAGGCCGGCTCAAAGCCGATTTCCTGAAACCGGGCGGGCTGGTCACCACTTTCGAACGATCAGGTCAGCAATGGGACAGCCCGAACGCCTGGGCGCCTCTGCAATATATGGCCATCGAGGGCCTCAACCAATATGGCGAGTCGGGTCTTGCGCGGCAGATAGCCGAACGCTGGATCACTATCAATCTCAAAGTGTTCAACGATACCGGGAAACTAATGGAGAAGTATAATGTCGTTGACACCGATGCAAAAGCAGGCGGAGGCGAATACCCGTTGCAGGATGGGTTTGGATGGACGAATGGGGTGCTGCTCAACCTCCTTAACCGTTACCATACCGACCAGCAATAGGCGGCGTAAAAAAATCATCCCGAAAATCAGGGCTATCTGAGCTATCTGCAAGCCCGTAAAGTTATTTATGACACTAACGCTTTTAATTATTATTTTAAAAGATTAGCTTAGTGTTCGACAACCAATTTTAGACATGAGAATATTTATACCTGCCCTGGTACTGGTACTTTTTGGTTATTCCGCATTTTCCTCAACAAGAACCGATAGCATTCTGAATCAACTCAAGATCGAACTTAAAAAGAAAAAATCCTATGACGAGCAAAAGGAGCTTAGGATAAAGGATCTGAAAGATGAGCTGAAAACGATACCTGCCACCAACTATGGCGCTCAATACAGCCTTTGCGAAAAATTGTACGATGAATACAAGGTATATCAATCCGACTCGGCTTATGTCTATACCGAAAAACTGCTGGCTTTGAGCGCGGCAACCCATAACATACAACGGCTGAATGAAAGTAAAATAAAGCTCAGCTTTTTGCTGCTGTCGGCCGGCATGTTTAAAGAAACCTTTGAATGCCTTGACCAGATAAACACAAAGGTGCTCGACAACAGGGCAAAACTGGAGTATTACTCGGTAAAATCAAGGGCCTATTCAGACCTGGCCGATTATAACAGCGACAAAAGTTATGCGCCCTACGATCAGCAGCAGGCGGTAAAGTTCATCGACTCAGCAATCGCGCTAACCGAACCCGGCTCGTTTGAACAGCTCTACTATATGGGCAACAAACAGGTTATTTCGGGCCAGTTTCAGCAGCCATCGACTTACTATTTGACCCTGCTGAACAGGTATAAGCTCTCGGAGCACGAGCGGGCCATGGTAGCAACCGGGTTAAGCTTCTTTTTTTCGGGCCCTTACCAGGAAGACGACCGTGACTATTTGCTGGCCGAAGGCGCGATAAACGATATACGGTCATCAACCAAAGAAACCCTGGCTATTTTTAAGCTCGGCCAGCAGCTGTACCTGCAGGGAAACATTAAAGATGCCTATACTTTTATCCAGGAGGCAATGAACGACGCGGATTTTTACGGCGCCAGGCTGCGTAAAATGAAGATCAGCGCTGTACTGCCTATTGTCGCCACGCAAAAGATACTTATCACCGAAAATGAGAAAAATAAGTTCCTTAAGTACTTTTTAGTCATAGCCGTCATAGCGGTATTATTTTCACTGGGATTGTTTGTGGTTTTTATACAGTTGAAAAGAGTCCAGGTTAAAGAAAGGATCATCGAAGAAAAGAATGCTCAGCTCGAGAGAATAAACGGTAAGCTTGTTGAGGATACGCACATCAAAGAGGAGTATATCGGATATTTCTTCAATGTTATATCAGGCTATATATTAAAACTGGAAAAACTGAAAAGAAGCATTGAACGGAAAGTGGTGACAAAAAAATACGACGACATCCTCGCCTCTGTGAATGAGATCAATATTAAAAAGGAAAGGGAAACCCTGTTCTATACATTTGACCATGTCTTCCTGAAAATATTTCCAAATTTCATCAGCAATTTCAACTCGTTTTTCAAAAAGGAAGACCAGATCTGGCCTAAGGACCACGAAGTATTGAACACCGATCTGCGCATATTTGCGTTGATGCGCCTGGGCATCAACGACATCGAGACCATCGCCAATATCCTCGAATACTCGGTGAACACCATATATGTTTACAAAATGCGTATCAAGGCAAAAGCGCTTATCCCAGGCGACCAGTTCGACCATCAGATCATGTCGATTAAGGCCGTTGAGACACTTAACAGCCAACTGCCGAATGAGCCGGAGGTTACAAAACTTGTTAAATCTGCATAAAGAAGGGTTAAATTATCATTATATTTTTCACGCCCTTTTTTAATTTAATTAATTATAATACAATTAGTTAACTTTTAAATTCTTTATATTTTCTTATATTCTCTATAAAAGAATAGGTGTTGTTGTAACGACTTTATTACTTTTAGATGAGGACAAATGTGAACCGCACTGGTTTAGCTTTGTCCAACGAACCAATTGAACTAAAAAAATCCTCAGGGTTTTTTGCATAGCACAGCAGAAGGGAAAGTGATGCGGGTGACGGGCAGGCTGTAGCAGGCAACTGATCTTGATGGAATTACTTAACTGCCAATTTCCGTTATGAGAGAAAATCTACCCCCGTAAATTTTGAAGATCATTGAGTAGCCGGGCGCAGCGCACCGGACTCAGCTTAAATCACAGCCAATTAACTAAATTAATAAACCCGCTCAACCCAAAATCTATGCATTTTAAGACTTTACTCAAAGTAAGTTGTTTTATCCTGCTGTGTCTGTTTGTGATGCCTGCTATGGCACAAAACTTAACAGTAACAGGTAAAATAACCGATTCAAAGGATGGCTCGCCGATACCTGGCGTTTCAGTCCTTGTGAAAGGTACCTCGACAGGTACAGTTACCGATGTGAACGGTAATTTTAAAATTGCGGCCCCTTCCACCGGGACCCTCGTTATTACATACATTGGTTATGACCGTAAAGAAGTTCGTGTGAGTAGCGCGCCAATGAACATCTCACTTAGTCCCAACGCAACCCAACTTAACGAAGTGGCGGTTGTGAGCATCGGTTATGGTACCGCACGTAAAAAGGACCTCACCGGAGCAGTGGAAAATATCGGCTCTAAAAACTTCAACCAGGGCGCTATTATTAACCCTGTTGATCAATTAGCAGGTAAGGTAGCCGGCCTTGTTATTACGCAACCAGGCGGCGACCCTAACCAAAATGCATCCGTTCGTTTACGCGGCCAGTCCTCGCTTAAAGGCGGTCTGAATCCGCTTATCGTTGTTGACGGTATGATCCTTGACGATCCGAATCAATTCCAAAATATACCTCCGGATGATATCGCGTCGTATGACGTTTTAAAGGATGCATCGGCAGCTGCAATATATGGCGCCCGGGGTGCAAACGGTGTAATTATCGTAACGACTAAAAAAGGCCAGGCCGGCAAAGCTGTCGTTACCTATGACGGACTGGTTGGTACCAGCTCACAGAGCAAATACTACGATTTGCTCAGCGCCGCAGATCTGCGTTCTGCAGTTCCAAACCTGGGTGCGCTGGACAAAGGAGCCAATACCGACTGGCAGAAAGCCATCACGCGTACCGCATACCAGCAAAGACATACCGTTTCCATATCAGGTGGCAACAATAACTCCAATTATATTGCTTCGGCCAATTACTCGAACCAGCAAGGTATTGTGCTCAATTCGGGTAAGGAACAATTAGGCTTGCGCTTCTTTGGCGAAACCAAAGCGATAGATAACAGGCTCGATATTAAAATGGGTCTCGAGAACGTTGCAACCACCCGCAGCCTGATCGACTATGCTAACTTCAGCTATATGTACAACTCGCCGCCTACCTACCCGGTGACAAATCCCGACGGCAGCTATTATGCATACAGCGATTTTAACGAAGCTAACCCGGTTGAACATATCCAGGAGTCGTATTTCAAGAATTATGAGTACCTGACACTGATCAACGGTTCGCTTGATTTTAATATCACGAATGACCTGAAGATCGGTGGTACGGCTGCTATAACCCGTAACAATGTGCAGGAGCATGGTTACATTCCAACCTTCCCGCTCGAAGGAAATGTGAACCAGGCGGGCCAGGCCACCGAGAATACCAACTCGTACAAAACCAACGCTCACATCAACTACGACAAAACCTTTGGCAAAAGCACATTGAACGTGCTCGCTGCGTATGAGTACAACGACTACTTTTACAGTAATTACCTCGCAAAGGGCCAGCAATACATCACCGATAACCTGGACAACAACCTTGGTTCAGGAAACTCGTTGTATAATGTTATCAGTTCCGACAAGCAAGAATTTAAAATTATTTCTTATTTCGCCAGGGTGGCCTATAACTACGATAACCGCTTTTATGTAACGGGCACGATTCGTAGGGATGGTACCACCAAAACCGGTCTTAATGATATCTGGGGTAATTTCCCGTCATTCGACGTAGCCTATCGGTTCAAAAAGGACTTATTTGCCAATGTAGAATGGCTTGACGACATCAAGATCCGGGCAGGTTACGGTGTAACCGGTAACATCGATGCCATTGGCGCTTACACCTCGTATGCGCTTGTTGGCCCTCAAAACCCTTATTTTGACGCTGTCACGGGGTCATACCCATTCTCGTACGCTCCAGTACAGCAGGAGAATGAAAATTTGAAATGGGAAGAGCGCAAAGGCCGTAATATCGGGTTGGATTTTTCATTGTTCAATGGCCGCTTATCCGGTAACATGAACTACTTCAATGATAAGACCACCAACCTGCTGTCAGATTACGCCATCCCGGAACCTCCGGCGATCTTCAACACTGTATTAGCTAATGTTGGTTCAATGACCAATAAAGGTTTTGAATTGGCTTTAAGCGGAGAGATAGTAAAGGGAAGTAAATTCAACTGGACCGCTAACGGTCAGATCTCATTTATCAATACAAAGATTGATAATTTGTCCGGCACTTACCAGATCGGTACTAATACCTACGCGGTGAACGCCACGCAGATCCCGGTAGGTTATGCCCAGGGCCGCGGTTTGAGCTCGAACCCGATCACTTTCCTGAAACCTGGCTACAGCCCGTATGTATTCTTCCTGCCACACTATACAGGTGTAGATGCAAGCGGAAACCAAACGTTTGATGGCCAAACCATTGCGCAAAATCCAAACCCTGCAGGACATTACATCGATCCAAGCCCTAAATTTAGCTATGGCATAACGAACAGTTTTGATTATGGAAACTGGACCCTTAGCTTTGCTTTAAGAGGAGTTTACGGACAGAAGGTTTTTGACAATACCTTGCTCGACGTTGCCACTGTTACCCGTTTGCCCGGGAATAACGTGACCAAAGAAGCACTCACCAACGGTATTAAGGACGCACCTGTTGCATCCGACCTCTGGCTGGAAAATGCCTCTTTCCTGCGCCTGGATAACATGGCCCTCGGCTATTCTTTCAAAAATGTGAGCTTTGCGAGCAACCTGCGTGTGTTTCTTGCAGGCAACAACATATTTGTAATCACCAAATACAAGGGCCTCGATCCGGAAGTGAAAACTGAAAACGCCGCCGGCGGAAGCTTGCTGTTCGGTAATAACCTGAATGGTGCAACCAACCAGGCCTATATTGATGCCAACTATGGCGGACAGGCTTACTATCCGCGTGTGAGGGTATTCACCATAGGTATTAACGCAACATTGAAATAAAATATTACTTTAAACACATATAGTGATGAAAAGAAAAAGACTAATGATTATCGCCTGTACAGTGACGCTGATAGGCGGTATTTCGCAATCCTGTACCAATCTGAACAAGAAGGTATATGCTGTCGTCCCGGTGGGCAATTTTTACCAGACCCCGGACCAGATCGCAGCGGGTGTTGCGCCGGCTTATACAGCGTTGCAGAATTTACCGGACGGCAACGTGATGCAGATGAATGAGATCACCTCTGACGAAATGGTTGTACCCACCAGGGGTAATGACTGGTACGACGGCGGCCAGTGGCAGGGCCTATGGCTGCATAAATTTAAACCCGATGTTTTTGTTGATGGCGGCTGGACGGATCTGACCAAAGGCATAGGCGAGGTAAACTTCATCCTGAATATTTTGAACGGGCTTCCGAACAAGCCTTCAAATATCGCCAACATTGTGGCTGAGCTTAAGGTTGTACGCGCGTATTCGATTTATCAGATGATGGATATGTTCGGCAATATTCCTTTGGTAACTGATTTCAATACCGACCCAAGTAAGGTTACTCAGTCAGACCGCGCAACTGTTTACGCTTTCCTGGAGAATGAGTTAACCACAAATATACCGCTATTGAGCACTACTGTGGACAAAACCACTTATGGCCGGGCAACGCAATATTTTGGTTATATGCTGCTGGCTAAACTGTATATGAACGCCCAGGTTTACACCGGTACACCGCAGTGGGCAAAAGCAATTGCCGCTTTGAACCAGGTTATCAACTCAGGGAAGTATATACTGCAGCCAAACTACTTCGATAATTTCTCTATAACGAACGACGGTTCGTCTGAAAATATCTTTGTAGTACCCTTTGACAAGGTGCATATCGGCGGTATGAACTGGGAAATGCAGACCCTGCATTATTCAAACAATCTTACTTACGGTTTGACCGGCCAGCCATGGAACGGTTTCTGCGCTACAGCTGACGTTTACAACAAGTACGATGCTTCTGATGCACGCCGGGCACAGTTCCTGGTTGGACAGCAATATGAAGCCGATGGCAAAACACCGCTTCAGGATCCGCAGGCGAACCTGCCGGTGATCTTCGATCCAAATATTACTTCGTTGTCTGACGCTTCCGGTCTCTTCCGTATGGCAGGTGCGCGTAACATTAAATACCATCCTGAAGCCGGAACAGCCGGCAACCAAAGCAACGACGGTGTTGTCTTCCGTTTGGCTGATGCGTACCTGATGCGCGCAGAAGCTTCAATGAGGAACGGCGATGCTGCAAGCGCACTCGCTGACGTAAACAAAATACGCGAACGCGCGGGTGTTGCTGACTGGACAGCGGGCGATCTGACATTGCCTCACTTGTTGGACGAAAGAAGCCGCGAATTGATGTGGGAAGGCTGGAGAAGGCAAGACCTGATCCGTTTTGAAGTTGCCGATGGTGTTACGTATTTCACCGGGGCCCGTACTCCGGCTAAAACTGCGGACGGAGATACGCATACATTTGTTTTCCCGATCCCGGCGCCGGAAATTCTTGCTAACCCTAACCTGCACCAGAATCCAGGTTATTAATAAACTATCTACTCAAAAAAATAAGGGCAGTGGTAACACACTGCTCTTTTTTTTGCTATACTTGTTATCCCATGCCATCGAAATTACCCCGGATATTAGGAATATTAGCATGTTTCCTGGTATCATGCCATCACTCACCTGAAAACACGCAAAATACTGACGCAGTGTTCCAGCTTCTGCCCTTGTCTCAAACGGGCATAACTTTCAGCAACAATGTTAAAGAGGACGGAAAGTTTAATGTGTTCAACTACCGCAATTTTTATAACGGTGGCGGCGTGGCTATTGGCGACGTAAATAATGACGGCAAGCCCGACATTTTTTTTACTTCAAACCAGGGCGAAAACAAGCTTTATATTAATAAAGGCAATTGGAAGTTTGAGGATGTTACGGCAAAGGCCGGACTCAAGGGTTATCACAGATGGCATACAGGGGTAACTATGGTTGATATTAACGGAGACGGATGGCTGGATATTTACATTTCCAATAGCGGTGGTTTGGGTGACAATGCCGATCGGGCAAACGAATTATACATCAATCAGAAAGACGGAACCTTTAAAGAAGAAGCTGCTGAATACGGCCTGGCTGACAAGGGCCTGTCAACGCAAGCGATATTTTTTGACTATGACCACGACGGTTACCTGGATTGTTTCGTGTTGAACAATAGTTATCGCCCGATAGGCGACTTTGGATATAATAAAGATTTAAGAAATATACGCGATGCGCAAAACGGCGACCGTTTATACCATAATGATCATGGTAAATTTGTCGATGTAAGCGCCCAGTCAAATATTTACGGCAGTGAAATAGGGTTTGGCCTTGGTGTTGAAGCCGGTGATTTGTTCCATACTGGCTGGGACGACATGTATATTTCCAACGACTTCTTTGAGCGCGATTATCTTTACCAAAATCAGCATAACAGCAAGTTCAGGGAAATAAGCGACGCAGCGATCGGACACACGAGCCTTTCGTCTATGGGATCTGATATGGCCGATATCAACAATGACGGTTACCTTGACATTTTCACTACCGATATGCTGCCGGAAGGGGACTATCGCCTGAAAACCACGACCAAGTTTGACGAATATGACACCTACAATGCCAAGCTTAAAAACAGCTTTCATCACCAGTTCTCCAAAAACTGCCTGCAACTGAACAACGGCGACGGAACGTTCAGCGAAATAGCTGATCTTGCCGGTATTAGTGCTACCGACTGGAGCTGGGGAGCATTGGCTTTTGACTTCAACAACGATGGATGGAAGGACATTTTTGTAAGCAACGGCATAAGCAGGGACCTGACAAACCAGGATTTCCTGACCTATTTCAGCAGCCCGGAAGTATTCAACGAGGTAAAACACGGGGGCTTTAAGATCAAAATGTTCCTGGATAAGATGCCCAAGACGCCAATTACGAGTTACGGTTTTGTCAACCAAAAGAATTTGAGGTTTAAAAATCAAAGTGCGCCGCTTGGTTTTACCACGCCAAGCTTCAGCAACGGAGCCGCCTACGGCGACCTCGATGGTGATGGCGATCTCGACCTGGTGGTGAACAACGAGAACGGCCAGGCATTCATTTATCGGAATATGACCTCGGAAAGGACACATGCGCGTTACCTGAAAGTTAACTTAAAGGGCAGCGGTATGAATACGTTCGGTATAGGCGCAAAGGTGACGGTTTATACCAACGGGATGCAGCAACTCCTGGAGCAAATGCCTACGCGCGGGTTTGAAAGCAGCAGCGAACCGGTACTGAATTTTGGTGTGGGTTCTTACAAAAAGGTCGATAGCCTTAAAGTGATCTGGCCAAACATGAAAATGCAGGTCTTAAAGAATATTGAAACCAACCAGGCCATAATGCTTAAGGAATCTGCTGCCACCCTTCCCTATTTGCCCGCGGCGGAAAAACCGAATCCGTATTACAAAAACGTTACCGCAGGCAGTTTCAAAGGCGATATTTATCACAAAGAGAACGACTATAAGGACTTTGACGATCAGCGCCTGATCCCTAAAATGTTATCGACCGAAGGCCCAAAACTGGCAGTGGCCGATGTAAACGGTGATGGATTGCAGGACTTTTTTGTGGGTAGTGCAACCGGCGACACGTCCAAGCTTTTTATACAACAGCCGAACGGCACATTCGTTCAAAAGCAGGAATTTGTCTTTGCGCGCGATAAAAACTCTGAAAGCATTGGCGCACTGTTTTTCGATGCCGATCATGATGGTGATATGGATTTGGTCGTGGTATCCGGCGGTAACCAGCAGCAGGAAGGCTCGCTCGATCTGACCGCACGGCTGTACATCAATGACGGCAAAGGGAATTTTACCCGCAAGTTTAATGGCTGGCCACTGATCTCCATCAACGCATCATGCGTCAGGCTTAACAACAATAACGGTGACCTTTTCATCGGAGGCAGGAGTGTTCCGGGCGCATATGGTACCATTCCTACAAGTAAATTACTGCGCAACGATGGCCACGGCAACTTCACCGACGTGACGGCAAGCGTAGCGCCCGAGCTGCAAAAGCTGGGCATGGTTACGGATGCGCAATGGGCCGATATAGATGGTTCGGGTAAAAATTCGCTCATCGTTGTAGGCGATTGGATGCCTGTGACGATCCTTAAATATGCTGCCGGAAAGCTGCAGAAAAAAGGAGAGATCGCTAATTCATCGGGATGGTGGAACTGCCTGACGGTTGCCGACTTGAACGGCGATGGAAAGCCCGACCTTATTGCAGGCAACAGGGGTTTAAACTCAAAGATCAAAGCCGATGATCAGCACCCTGCCAAACTTTATGTATCCGACTTCGACAATAACGGACAGGTGGATTGCGTACCTGTTTATTATAAAACGGATGGCAAAGCATATCCGTTCAACCTTCACGATGATATCATCAGACAACTGCCCTACCTGAAAAAGAAATTCCTGCGCTATGACGCCTATGCAGGTAAAAGTATCGATGAGATATTTACCCCCGACGAACTGGGAAAAGCTACAGTATTGACCGTGGATCAAACGCAGACCTGCGTATTTTATAATAACGGCCATGGATCATTCACTATGCAGCCGCTGCCTGTGAGGGCACAGTTTTCGCCGGTCTTTAGCATTCTGGCGACGGACCTTAATGGTGACGGCATTAAAGACCTGTTCCTGGGAGGCAATTTTTATGGCCTGAAACCGGAAGTTGGCCGTTACGATGCCAGCTATGGGGTAACACTTCTGGGCAATTCAAAAAAGGGCTTTGATTATCTGCAGCCTTCTGCGAGTGGTTTGTTTGTAACCGGCGAAGTACGCGATGCTGCTATGATCGATACGAAAAACGGGAAGCAGATCATCGTTGCGCGCAATAACGATGCACTGCAGCTCTACAAGAAGACAAGGTGATCTAAAAATACGAACTGATATTTACCTGGATATTAACCTTATCGGTATCGGATTTGGGTAACTTGTTATCAAGATAAGTTTCAATTGGCAGCAGGACTTCCTGATACCCGTGGTCTATAAAATAGCGGTGCAATCCCTCGTACACCCTGTCGCGCCTGTTGAATCTCCCTTTGAATTTCGCCGAATAAAGCGGGCCGCCTTTAGGCATTGTGACAAAAGCCACGCCGTCCCCGGGTTTCACCGCCTTATCGATAAAAAATCCAACATTTACCTGCATTGAATCCTTGCCTTTAGGCAAAAACTGAGCTAATACCGGCTGCATTGGTGCGGCATGATTTGCCTCAATAAAAGTCTTCAGCGAACTTAACGAGTTGGCTGCGGTCGTGAATTTATCTTTAGCCAGAACCTCTTTTTTGATCTCGATCAAATTGGCTTCAGGAACCTTAGTTTTAAAAATACGGCATCCGTAACGCAGGCTGTCGGTTTCCATAAACCTTTTCAGGTCGGCAATATGGGTACCGGCAAAAATATCTCTGCCTGCTTTGGCCAAAATGTAATCTATGACGCTTGTTTTCCTGGTCACAATAACTGAGGTGCTGTCATCAATTTTCCGGGGGACCAGGGTATAGTCGTACTGTTCGATTCCGGTTCCCAATGAGTCAATGATAAAGAGCGAGTTGCCCTGGTACGTTACGCGCAATGATTCTCCGGTATGTGTTAGCAGAAATGAATTTGTGCTTTTTTGGAATGAGATACGCGAGGAATCCTCTTCAGCTATCTTTTGCAGATCGGGGCGCCATTTTATCCATTGGGCGGGCGAGATCAGTAAGGTATAGAGCGTTAAAAACGGCGCTTTGACAGGAATATTCCGTTGCTGTGTTACAGGTATAAAAAATAAACTTCCGATTATGAGCAATAACAAGGAAAGAAGAACTATTTTCTTCATCAGGATGGTTAGTTGTTGAAAGTTCGAAAATAAGGAAAAAAGCCTTTTCAGCTTAAATTAAACGTGTTTTTTGTACAAAACCTTTGTTTGTTCGGCTTTATTCGATATTTTTAAAAACTATATAACACCTAAAATTTCCCTCGATGACACTTGTTGCTATACACAATAAATACTCTCCTTATTTTCTGCGTTCAACAGGGATCATCCTGGGCTAATCTGCAATAAACTAATTGATGACAATCGCTCTTTTCAGGATCGGCCGGAGGCAAAAAGCCATTGCTGTATTTTCCCTGCTTTTTGCTGTGCTTGTTATAACATCTTGCGGCAACAAAAAAGAGCAGAAACCTGTTTTCACCCTGCTCGATCCTGCGCAAACGGGAGTAAAATTCAATAATGTTTTAAATGACAGCGATCCGCCGGGCATACTTAACTACCTGTATTTCTATAACGGCGGAGGTGTGGCTATCGGCGATATCAACAACGACGGCCTGCCTGACATATTCTTCACGTCGAACAAAAAGGGCGGAAACAAACTATACCTGAACAAGGGTAATTACCAATTTGAAGATATTACAGCTAAAGCGGGTGTTGCGGGCGCTGCGGACTGGTGCACGGGCGTTACCATGGCCGACGTGAATAATGACGGCTACCTTGATATTTATGTTTGCGCCGTGTCGGGAAAATTGGGCCTCACCGGGCATAACATGCTCTATATCAATAACCATGACGGCACGTTTACCGAAAGATCGGCTGAGTATGGGCTCGACTTTTCAGGCTTCTCAACGCAGGCCGCATTCTTTGATTATAACCATGACGGAAAGTTGGATTGTTTCCTGCTGAACCAGTCGAACCACTCGGTCGATACGTACGGCGACACCAGCCTGCGCCGCAAACACAATGACCTGGCCGGCAGCAGGCTATACCTGAATACGGGCGGTCATTTCACCGATGTTACCCAAAAATCGGGCATTTATAGCAGTGCTTTGGGCTATGGTCTCGGGCTCGCGGTGGGCGACCTGAACAATGATGGCTGGGAAGATATTTATGTGGGAAATGATTTTCATGAGAATGATTATTACTACATCAACAATGGTGACGGAACCTTCACGGAATCAGGTTCGAAGCACTTCAATCACTACAGCCGTTTCAGCATGGGCAACGATTTGGCCGATTTCAATAACGACGGCCAACTCGATGTCGTAACTGCCGATATGCTGCCTTCGGACGAGAAAATATTGAAAACCTATATGGGCGACGAGTCCTACGATCAGTATAAATACAAGATTGTTGATGCGGGTTTTCAATACCAGTATTCGCGCAATTGCCTGCAAAAGAACCTCGGGAACGGCGAAGCCTTCAGCGACGTCGGGCTGATGGACGGCATTGCCGCAACCGACTGGAGCTGGAGCCCCTTGCTTGCCGACTTTGACAACGATGGCACTAAGGATTTGTTCATCGCCAACGGGATAAAACGGCGCCCGACGGACATGGATTATATCAGTTTTATTTCCAATGGGCGGGTTCAACTGGCTTTGAACAGCGGGCATGCTATGGATACGGCTGCTATCGACAAGATGCCCTCAGGAACATCGCACAGCTATATTTTTAAAGGAACCACAAGCGAGAAATTTGTTGACGAAAGTGATGCCTGGGGCTTCCGCGACACCATGCTGTCAAACGGAGCCGCCTATGCCGATCTGAACAATACCGGGTATTTGGACCTGGTGGTCAATACTATCAATCACCCGGCTTGTATTTATAGAAACACTTCGGGCAAGGGCCATTACCTGAGTTTGAAATTCAGGGGCAGGCAGGACAATGACTTTGGCATCGGCGCCAAAGCTTATGTTTTTTGTAACGGGGGTATGCAGTATGAACAGCTGATGCTTACCCGCGGTTTTCAATCTTCCGTTGAACCAAAGCTGCATTTCGGGTTGGGAAGCAATGCGAAGATCGACAGTATGCTGATCGTCTGGCCAAACCAGGCATACCAGGTTATCAAAAATGTGAAGGCCGATCAGTTGCTTACTATCGATCAGAAAAATGCAGCGGGACATTTTGTTTACGGCAAATTCTTCCCGGCAAAACAACCTGTTTTTAAGGAAATTACGGATCAACTGCATATTAACTGGCAGCATAAAGAAGATAACTTTGTCGATTTCAACCAGCAGCCGCTCATTCCGCACATGCTTTCGACGGAAGGACCGCGAATTGCCGTCGCCGACGTCAATCACGACGGGCTGGACGATTTTTACATTTGCGGCTCCAGGGGGCAGCCGGGCGCATTGTTCATCCAACTACCTAACGGCAGCTTTAAAGCCAGCGTTCAGCCTGATTTTGCAGGCGATGCTGAATGTGAAGATGTGGATGCCGTGTTCCTCGATGCCAACCATGACGGCTATCCCGACCTGTACGTGGCAAGCGGCGGCAACGAACTGCCCGACGGCTCCCCTGCCCTGGCTGATCGCCTGTATCTTAACGATGGGAAGGGCAATTTCAAACATGCCAAAAACCTCCCGCAGATCCGGGTCAACAAATCGGCGGTTGCGGTTGCCGATGTGAACCACGATAGCTATCCCGATATTTTTGTCGCGGGCGCACCTGACGCTATGCGGTTCGGCACGATGCCCGACTCCTATTTGCTGTTGAACGACGGGCACGGTAGTTACAAACAGGTGGAAATACCAGAAGAATTAAGGCACGCAGGAATGATACGCTCGGCAGCCTTTGCCGATATGAACGGCGATGGCTGGCCCGATTTGGTTGTTGGCGGCGAGTGGATGCCGGTAAAAGTTTTCATCAATAACCATGGCTCCTTTGTTCAGCAGCATCCGGATCAAATGGATAAAATGCCCGGGTGGTGGCAAAGAATACAACTTGCCGATATAGACGGCGATGGTAAGATCGACATTATTGCCGGTAATTATGGATGGAATTCAAAGCTCAGGCCCACCCCATCCGACCCTGTGAAACTCTACCTGTCGGATATTGATCATAACGGCACCGTTGATCCTATACTTACCTATAGCATCGATCAGCACGATTATACTTTCCTGGGCAAGGGTGACGTGGAAAAGCAGGTGCCTATTCTGAAGAAGAAATTTTTGTATTACCATGATTTTGCGGGAAAAGACGCCTATGAATTATTCGGCGATTCGCTAAAAGATAAAAAGCCGCTGGCTGCGACCACGTTTACGTCCGGAGTATTTTTTAACAAAGGCAACGGGCAATTCGAATTCAAAGCATTTCCTTCACAGGCACAGGTTGCGCCTTTATTCGGTTTTACCACAACACCGGGGAACTCAAAATATATCCTTGCCGGTGGGAATTTTTCAGGGGTACTTCCCTACGAGGGGCGATATGACGCCGATTACGGCGATGTTATTTCGATAAAGAACCGGAGTTTCCAATGCCAGTCGCCTGTTTCCTCTGGTTTTTTACTGCGCGGTGAAGTGCGCGACATCAAAGCGATAAAAACATCATCGGGAATAATTTATGCCGTTGCTTTTAACAATAAGGCCATGCGATTTTTTAAATTAGTTCAATAATATGAATAAGGGATTTTTAGTATTTCTCAGCCTGTTTTTCTTTGGCCTGACTGTCAGCGCCCAGGATGAATGGACGATAACCGCGGATAAAATAGATCCGGCCAATTACTACGGCATCACCGTGGCCAATGGCATGATCGGTATCGTATCATCGCCCGAACCGTTCAAGGTAAAAAATGTGGTGCTTGCCGGAGCCTATGATTTATACGGCCGCGGCAGGGTGAGCAACTTCCTCAACAGCTTCAACTTGCTGAACATGTACCTGGAGATCAATGGCCGGCGTATCGATGCGAAGAATATCAGCAATTTCAGACAGCAACTGGATATGCGCCACGCCGCTTTCACCACCGAATTTGACTACGGTGATGAAGCTTCAATAAAATACACTTACTATTCGCTGCGGCAACTGCCTTTTACCGTTCTTATGGACATTGCTATAACTGCTAAAAAAGCGATCAATATAACCGCCGCCAGCGTGATGGAAGCCCCCGATGCGCTGAAGGATGTGCAGAACTATTATAACGAGATCGACCGGCCGCATGCCACCATCAGGCTGCTGACCTCGACCGCCAAAAGCCCGACGGGCAAACTGCAGCTTTGTGCCTCAAATACTTTTTTATTCAGCGAAACACACGGCCAGGAGCCCAGGGTGATCCACGAAATGTGGGACAATAATATGCACCTGATGAAATTCAGCAAAAGCATAGCGGCGGGACAAACCTATCATTATGCGGTTGCAGGCTCGTCCATCACCTCGGCCCATGACGCCGACCCGCTGAACCAGGCAGAGCGCCTGACCATGTTTGCAAGCCTCGAAGGCCGTGATCGCCTTATCCAATATCATGACAAAGCCTGGGATGAACTTTGGCAAAGCGACATCCGCATCGAAGGCGACCCGCAGGCACAGCAGGATGTGCATAGTATGTTATACCACTTGTATTCTTTCTCGCGCGCGGGGACGGCTTACTCACCATCACCCATGGGCCTTTCGGGTTTGGGTTACAATGGGCACGTTTTCTGGGACGCTGATCTGTGGATGTATCCCGCGTTGCTCGTGCTGCATCCCGATATAGCCAAATCGCTGGTGGAATACCGTTACCAACGGCTCGCGGCAGCAAAACAAAATGCTTTTGCGCATGGCTATAAGGGCGCGATGTTCCCCTGGGAAAGCGCAGACAGCGGCGTGGAAGAAACACCCGTTTGGGCCTTGAGCGGACCATTTGAACACCATATAACAGCTGACGTGGGCCTTGCCGCGTGGAATTATTACTGTGTGACGCAGGACAAGAAATGGCTGCTGGAAAAAGGCTGGCCTATTTTGTCGGCCACGGCCGATTTCTGGGCAAGTCGTGTGGAAAGGAACGGACCGGGACATTACGACATTAAAGATGTGGTTGCGGCAGATGAATGGGCCGAAAACGTTGACAATAATGCCTTCACTAACGCAGCGGCCAAAGCAAACCTGCAGGCGGCGACTAAAGCGGCAAAAGTGCTAGGGCTGCAGGCCGATCCCGACTGGCAGAACGTTGCGGATAACATCCCGATCCTTAGATTTCCTGACGGCGTAACCAGGGAATTCGCAACCTACAACGGCGAAGGCATCAAACAGGCGGATGTGAACCTGCTGGCCTATCCGCTGAAAACGATAACCGACCCGGCGCAGATAAAAAAGGACCTGGAATACTATGACACCCGTGTGCCCAATGAAGGAACACCTGCTATGACACAGGCCGTCTTTGCTTTGCTGTACTCAAGACTGGGCGACGGCGAAAAAGCTTATCATTTTTTCAAAGATGCTTATGAGCCTAATCTCAATCCGCCATTCAGGGTGATCGCCGAAACCAAAGGCGGCACTAACCCATATTTTGCCACGGGAGCCGGCGGCATTGTACAAAGCCTGCTCATGGGCTTTGGCGGCCTCGATATCACCGACCATGGCATCGTCCAGGTTAAAAGTACATTGCCTCCAAAATGGAAATCCATAACCATAACCGGAATTGGAGCAGACAAAAAAACTTACACTGTAAAACAATAACTATATTATGAAAAGATATATTCTTTTATTTTCCCTTGCCGCTTTAGTCGTTTCCTCGTGCAAAAAGCCAGGATATGAGAAGATCCTGCACAACCCGACACTTTACAGTGAAGCTGTCCATGAATTAAATACAGTAGTCATGGGCAATAATTTTTCACCGCCGGTAGCATCGCGTAATTATGCTTATGCGTCGATAGCAGGATATGAAGTGATCGCAGCCGGCGATTCGGGGAAATACCGGTCGCTTGTGGGGCAGGTCAACGGATTGACCTCTGTCGCGAAACCTCTGGCGGGTGAACAGATTGACTATCCATACGCTTCGATATTGGCTTTTTGCCAGGTTGGCGAAGCAGTTACTTTCCCGGCGGGAAGCATGAAATTGTTTACGGACAGCCTGCACCAGTTGGCCGTTGCCAATGGGATGTCGTCCGAAATGATATCAGGCTCTGAAGCCTACGCCAAAGCAGTTGCCCAATCGATCATGGCATGGAGCAAAAAAGACAACTATGCAAAAACGCGCAGCGCATCGAAATTTGCTATAAAAGATTCCGCCGGGCGGTGGGTGCCTACGCCTCCGGGCTATTTTGAAGCCGTGGAACCGCATTGGGGCGAGATCAGGACCCTCGTCATGCATGATGCAAGGGAGTACTTAGTTCCGCCGCCGCCGGATTTCAACGTCACCGACAAAAATAGCAAGTATTACAAGGAAGTGATGTTAACAAAAAACTTAAACCTCACCGCCGAACAAACCCATATCGCTGATTTCTGGGACGACAATCCCGGCAAAATGAATGTTACCGGTCACGTGATGTTCATTACCAAGAAATTTTCGCCTCCGGGTCACTGGATGGGCGTAGTGGGCATAGGCGCGGAAAAGGTTCACGCCGACTTTAACACTACCGTATGCGCTTACGCAAAAACTGCGATTGCCTTGTTCGATGGATTTATAGAATCGTGGGCGGCTAAGTACAAGTACAAAACCGTACGACCAGAAACCGTTATCAATAAGTATTTCGACCCTAACTGGCGGCCGCATCTGCAAACGCCGCCTTTCCCTGAATATACCTGCGGGCATTGCACGATATCTGCTGCGGCAGCAGAGGCCCTGACCAGCGTTTTGGGCGACAACGTAGCTTATACCGACACTACCGAACTTGAATTCGGTATAAAAAACCGGTCATTCCGCTCTTTCAGGGATGCTGCAAATGAAACGGCCATGTCCAGGTTCTATGGTGGTATCCATTTTCACAACTCATGTTTGGTATCGCAGGGCTTCGGTAATGTAGTGGGCGATTCTGTGGTTAAAAAACTGGTGATGTTAAAAGCCAAAAAATGACGACCTGCTCATATAATATTTTATATTATTGAATAGTCGTCTTGGTATATTTAATTGACTATTAGACAATTAGATTAATATTAACACGATTTTATTTATATTATGATTATATAACGCTTCCGGTGAGGCGAGCGATACATACAAAATATTCTTTGAATCGTAATTTTAGTATTATTCTCAGATACGCACGGTTGTGTCTGTAAATTGGTTTTTTGAACCGGTAGCCCGTGCAAGACAGGCTACCGGTTTACCTGAAATGCGACCAGCCTATCACAAAGCATTAGACGAGATTTAGTTGATGAAAGCGTTCCTATCCCCGTGGTAAGGACGCTTTTTTATTTTAAATAAGTATTGAAAAAATCTATCGTACGCTGCCAGGCCAGTTCTGCGGCAGCTTTGTCATAACGGGGCGTCGTGTTATTATGGAAGCCGTGATTGACATTTTCGTAAACATAAGCCTGGTATTTTTTATTATTGGCTTTTAAAGCTGCCTCGTAGGCGGGCCAGCCTCCGGTGATACGTGTGTCTAATGACGCATAGTGCAATAATAGCGGGGCTTGTATCTTCGGCACGTCTTCCGCCGGGGGTTGTGCACCGTAGAAAGGTACCGCAGCAGCCAGGTCGGGCAACCGAACTGCCATCTGGTTAGCAATGCCGCCGCCGAAACAAAAACCCACAACGCCTGCCTTACCATTACAATCCTTATTTTGCTTTAGGTATTCGAATCCGGCAATGAAATCTTCCAGCATTTCAGCGGGTTTGCGTTGCGCCTGCAGTTCGCGGCCTTTGTCGTCGTTGCCGGGGTAACCGCCAAGCGGCGTCAGGGCATCGGGGGTAAGCGTAATGAAGCCGGCCAGCGCGGCTCGCCTTGCAACATCTTCTATATAAGGATTCAATCCGCGATTCTCATGCACCACCACGATACCGCCGAGTTTGCCTGTTGCATTTTTCGGCTTAGACAACAAGGCTTTAATTTTGCCGCCGCCTTTCGGTGAATCATAGGTAACGTAGCCCGAGTCCAGGTCCGGGTCGTCTGCCCTGGTCTCCACATTGTTTTTATAGTCGGGCATCAGGAAGCTCATCAGCGCCGGGACGGTAAGCCCCCCTATCGCATACACGGATAATTTTTGGACGAAAGCGCGCCGGTCGAGCCGGTTGTGCGCATAGTCATCATACAGGTCGAAAACTTCCTGGCTGACGTCCTCTTTCTTGATTTGGCTCATAGGGAATGATTTATATTCAAATATACAGATACTTCCATATTTCGTTTTCCGATTAATCTGCGAGAACCCCCTACTTTATTTTTAATTGATTATTTTTCGGCATAGAATTTACAGATCCAATGAGAGGGTTAATGATGGACTATCAGCTTACGCTCCCCACCGTTTTGCGGCGGGCGGAAAGTTTGTTTGGCAAAAAAGAGATTGTCACCTGTCTTCCGGACAAGAGCATCCATCGTTATACCTATCACGACCTCGGCAGGCGGGTGAAGAAACTGGCGGTGGCCCTCCAAAAACTTGGAGTTCGCAACGGCGACCGCGTAGCCACGCTGAGCTGGAATCATTACCAGCATTTGGAGGCCTATTACGCCGTTCCCTGCATAGGAGCCATCGTACATCCGCTAAATCTCCGCTTCAGTCCTGATGAGCTTAGCTATATCGTCAATCACGCAGAAGATAAGATCATTATTGTTGACCAGGTATTGCTGCCCCTGTTTGAAAAGTTCAGGTCCTCAATAAATGTCTCCGCTGTCGTTGTTATCGAGCAAACAGGGGACGTCATTCCCGAAGGATATTTGAGCTACGAAAGCATAGTAGCCAGCGGCGATGAAGCCCTGTTCGAACCCTTTGAAGGCGATGAGAATGCCGCCGCATTTATGTGCTACACTTCGGGCACTACCGGCAAACCGAAAGGCATCCTGTACTCCCATCGTTCCATCATGCTGCATTTGATGGCGTCGCTCATCAGCACGCCGGGAGTGGGAATCGTCGAGCGCGACGTTGTCATGCCGGTGGTTCCGATGTTTCACGCCAGTGCATGGGGCTTTCCGTACATGTGCGCCTTTGTCGGAGCAAGCCAGGTGTTTCCGGGGCCTTACCTTGATGCGGACAACCTTCTCTGGCTTTTCGAAACTGAAAAAGTAACGATAACAGGCGGCGTACCGACAGTAATGATGAGCATCCTGGATAAACTGGATGCGGCCCCGGGGAGGTACAACCATTGCCTGCGCACCATCATGATAGGCGGTTCGTGCGCGCCGCGGTTTATGGTACAATCATTTGAAGAACGTTACGGCGTGCATGTATTGAATACCTGGGGAATGACGGAACTTTCCCCCCTGGGAAGTACCGCTATTGTGACCAGCCAATATGAAAAGGCTTCAAAAGAAGAGCAATACGACCATAGGATAAGGCAAGGTTTCCCGATTCCTTTTATCGAGATCAGGGGAAGGAATGAGGCCGGCCTGATCTCCTGGGACGGAGCAACAATAGGGGAACTGGAAGTACGCGGCCCATGTGTCGCAGCATCATACTACGGTGATACTGAAGCGGGAGGGAAATTTACCGATGATGGCTGGCTGAAAACCGGCGATATTGGCAGCATAAGCAATGATGGCTGTATCGAAATAAAGGATCGCAGCAAGGATGTTATCAAGTCCGGGGGCGAGTGGATCAGCTCAGTGGCCTTAGAGAACGCGCTGATGGGGCACCCGGACGTGCTTGAAGCGGCAGTGATCGGCGTTCCCGATCAAAAATGGATGGAACGGCCTTTCGCCTATGTGGTGCCAAAAGAAGGAAAGACGGTTACTGCAAATGAGCTTAAAGCATTTCTTGCCGGCAAATTTGCAAAATTCTGGATACCTGAAAACTACGCCTTTATTGACGCCATACCGAAAACTTCGGTGGGTAAATTCCTGAAATCAGCATTGAGGGAACGATACAACAACGAGCACACGAGGTCGTGAAATTCAATTCTGCCGATCAATCATTGATCGCCGCATATACCAGTGGCTTGAACGCTGCAGCAGTATTGGCGACGTATGGCCCCCACATTTGCTCATAAGCTAATACGATCATATCCTCTTTCGGGTCAACCCAATAAGAGGTTGAGAACACCCCGCCCCAGGAATAGGTTCCTGCCTGGCTGGGCGTAAACTTGCTGCCCTCATCGGTAATAATAAAAAACCCAAAGCCGAATTTATTCACCCAGAAATGATCGCCGAGATTTGGATGGAGATCACCGATCTGGTTCATAGTAATCATGCGGACGGTATTGTGAGACAGCAAACGCACCCCGTTATACTCGCCGCCGTTCAGCAACATCTGAAGGAAAACTGCATAATCGTGAAGCGTGGATACCAAACCGCCGCCGCCGGAAAAATAATCTGTTTTCTGAAGCGGGTAGTTCATATCAAGAGCTCCGTTGAACGTTGACGGCGTCTTTTTTATCGTCCCGGTTGAATCGCCCACAAAAAAGTTAACCAGCCTCTTCCCTTTTGCAGGCGGCAGGTTAAACCAGGTATCTTTCATGCCTAAGGGCTGGCAAATACGCTTCTCAAAAAAATCTTCCAGGGACATGCCCGACCATTTCTCGATCAAATAGCCCAAAACATCCATATTCAGCCCGTACTTCCACCCTTCTCCCGGTTGAAAAAATAACGGCAGCGTACCCAGGCGGTTCATTGCGTCGGAAAGTTTCTGATCTTTCACGCCAACGCCGCCTGTCATTTTACTTTTCGCGTAAATAGCATTCTCGGCCGGGGTACCGATAGCGGGATAACCCAGTCCGGAGGTATGGGTAAGCAGGTCGCGAATGGTAATAGGCCGTTTAGCAGGCGTGGTAGTATAAGTCGTATCTTTCGGGTTAAAGCTGACCAGCACTTTTTCATTGGCGAAGGATGGAATGAACTTCGAAACCGGGTCGTCCAGCGAAAATTTTCCTTCTTCCCAAAGCATCATTACCGATACTACTGTGAGCGCCTTGGTTTGCGAGGCGATACGGAAAATGCCG
>JAFDZL010000181.1 GCA_018266935.1 Bacteroidota bacterium
AAGAGGAGAAGGACGGGCTGAGGCTGAGTTTATTTTCTTCGATCAACTGGAATATCATCACCGCGGTAAACATTTTGGTTACGGAACCGATGCGATATTTGGTGCCGGTATTTGCCGGGATGGTTTGCCCGTTCTGTACAGCCGCCTGCCCTATTGCCTTTTGATAAACCAGCGCTCCGTTCTGCGTGATCGCCAGGCTGCCCATCGACTGCTGATGCGCCGAAATGGCGTCGAGCAGGCTGTCTAATTTTTGCTTATTCAGGTTTTGTGCCGCGGCCGGCAAAGCAGCACCGATCAGCAGCGCGATCAGGAAGGTCCTTTTGTTCATGGTTCCGGTAAAGAATAACCTAATATACAAGACTTTTGAGCTGAATATGGCCTTCTGCATTAAACTTCGCAGATGGTCGCCAGTCTGTTTTACTTTACCGCATCCGACAGAGGCACCAATTTAGCGGTCAGGTCGGGGTCCTTCATATTTTTGTCCAAAGGAAAAATCGGCCGCTTCAGTCTTTTATAAGGCAAATGCTCGATATCCTGGTCAACACCTCCGGGTGTTAATGCCAGCAGCCAGTCGGCCCTCATGTTATAAAGCTCAGGCTCAAGGTAACCGATCTTCACAACGACAATATCAGCGGTCCGGGGGTTAAGGCCCAAATTTGTAAAATCCTTTTCGTGGTGATATGGCTTTCTTTTCCGGGTGACGATAATATGTACGCTCCCCATTTTAACGGATACTTCAACCTCGGCATCGACATCACCTTTCACGATAGATTCGACGGTGCCTGCAATGTGCACCGGCGGCGCAAGCCGCGCGTCAACCTTTGCACCGGCGTAGCCGTCCACATGCCCGCCGATACCCGCCGCCAAAGCCTTCTGTATTAATTCAGGGCCCGGAATAGAGGCATAGATCAGCGAAGGCCCCTTGTCCGTTTTAAATTCCGGTCGCTTTAATATCTGCGTCAATGTCCATGTTACGTCACCCGCCCCGCCGGCTGTGGGGTTATCGCCCGAGTCGCTGATATAAAAAGGATGCTTGCTGCTCGCGACTGCTTTGTCCAAACATTCCTTTAAATTGCCCGTGGGCGCAACAAACTTAAACTGCTTACGCACATTCCAAAAGCTTTTGGCCAGGTATTCGGCCGTGCTTGTCACTTTGGTCTTATCATCGCCGGTTACCATGACCACAGCATGATTCCGAGGTTCGTCGGCCCAGGCATAACCTATCCAGATTGCCGCGTCAACAATGCCGGGTTGTACAGCGGCCGGCCATACCTTCGCATAAAGGCTTTTCCCGGGCTCAATTCTTGTGCTTGTCTTTTCTCCGGGTAGTAAAATAGGCACGGCTATGTATGCTTTGTAAGCAGGTTTGCCTTTCCCGCTTTCGATCCGGTCGATCAGGTTGGTTACGGCGCGGCGCTTGGTTTGAATGGCATCTTCGTGCGGAGCCATGCGGTAACAGGTGATGAGATCGCTGTTCTCGGCAAGTCGCCACGAAACGTTGCCGTGCAGGTCCATCGCGGTCGAAATGATGGTCTTCTTACCGACCACCTTCCGTATGCGGACAATAAAATCCCCCTCCGGGTCATCCAAACCTACCACGCTCATCGCCCCGTGGATATCATAGAACAATCCGTCATAGGGGCCATGTTTTCTAAGCGAATCCAGCGTTTTCCTTACCAGCGATTCATAAGCCGCCCTGGTTACCGCTCCGCCGGGCAGGGCGTGGCCATCTATCGTCGGTACCCATACCGCTGCCTTACGTACCGCGGAATCGGGCGCCCAGAACGGATATATTGAAAAAATATCGTCACCATATTTCGCATGAAACGCAGCTTCGTCCGTCAATGCCGGTGAAAAGGTGCTCGACTCGATGCCCAAACCCGCGATCGCAATGCGCGGCAGGCGTTTCGATTGTGCTATGGCAAGTGATCCTGCAAGGCAAAAGATCAGGAAAAAGGAAAATGGTTTCATAATAGGAAGATAGGCATGGTCCTGTTTTATCAAATATAAGAAAATCGGGGCCACCAAAAGCCGGCAACAAGAATAGATATGCGCCTGTATCATATCCGGCGATTTCCGTGTATATTTCACATAAAATTTTTCAGCCGATGGTATCAATCATAAAACAACTACCTGTCATTGCATCGATGGCGCTGTTCTTTGTTGCGGCTTCCGCACGTGCGCAAAGCCCAAATCACCAACCACGGCCGCGCATTGTGGTGACAACAGACCCCGAACTGGACGATAACAATTCGCTTATCCGTTTCCTGCTTTACAGCAGCGACTACCAGGTTGAAGGGCTTATTTATGCCAGCAGCGCATTCCATTGGAAAGGCGACGGAAAGGGAACGAAGTGGTACGTTCCCGGCAGGGAATACTCGCGTTTCGGGTTGCATTTATGCCCCTGCGAGTCGTGGCGCTGGGCCAAAAACGAGCGTTTTATTCATAACGCGGTGGAAGCTTATGCCAAAGTATATCCGAACCTGAAAATACATAACCCTAGTTACCCGAGTCCGGATGATCTGAGATCGAAGATCAGGTATGGCAATATTGAGTTTGACGGCGATATCTCGAAAGATTCACCGGGCTCAGATCTCATCAAATCGCTGATGCTGGACAATAAACCGGGCAAACTATATATCACGGCCTGCGGAGGGGGAAGCACCATTGCGCGCGCGCTCAAATCCATACAGGAGCAATATGAGAATACCACGGAATGGGAGCAGATCAAAAGAAAAATCTCCCGGAAAGTGGTTTTACTTCCGTCCGGTGACCAGGACGATACTTACGCCAGCTACATCAGGCCAAACTGGCCCGATATTGAGTACAGGCAATTCAGGGGCGGACCGAACTATGGTTACGGCGCGCAATTGAGGGCAAAAAAAGAGGATTCTGTTTATATGACCTCATCATGGATGAAGGCCAACGTATCCGATCGCGGGCCACTGGGCGCGATATACCGTGTTTGGGGTGACGGCAAACAAATGGTAAAAGGCGACATTATGGATTATTTCGGTATAGCGGGGCACACCACCGACGAACTGAGGAAAATGGGCTACGTCGTTTGGCTGCCCGTGCAGGAAAAAGGGTCGTGGCTGGGCGAAGGTGACGACCCGACATTCATGGATATGCTTGGAAATGGCCTGCGGGCTTATGAAGACGGCTCATACGGAGGCTGGGGTGGCCGGGAGATCGTTGAACGAAACACCAAAAATATTTTCTTTCAAACCGGCGATACCTCGCAAAAGGCGATGGCAGCTTCGCTCAGCACCATGACCGCCCAGGCAAATAAAGAAGCAAGCGCGATGGTGTTCCCGGATTTTTTTCCTGCCGCGCAAAATGATTTTGCAGCGCGGCTCAAATGGTCGGTAACACCCGCCTATACCGGCGCCAATCACGAACCCGTTGTTAAGATCGAAGGACCTTTGAATGTAATGGCCTCCGCAGGGGAAAAAATCCGTCTTAACGGAGCGGTCACTGACCCGGATGGAAATACAGTGACGATCAAATGGTGGCAGTTCCAGGTGGGGACCTATGCCGGGAAGATCAATATATTGAAATCCGATGCTGCACAAACAGAGGTGGAAATCCCCAAGGATGCCGTATCAGGTCAAACCATCCACGTCGTTCTTGAAGCGACGGACAACGGTTCACCTGCACTGACAAGATATCAGCGGGTGATCATAACGGTGAGATAAAGTCCTGTTAACATCGTCTCCGCCGCGGGTATCATAATCCACGGTAAAAGTTTGCATCTTTACCGCAGAGTCTTATTCCATATTAAATCATCCCGACAATGATTACATCTTTATCCGCAGATAGGAATGCTATAAAAGAGGTCGCCGACGCCGTAGAACAGTTACGAAAAGCCATGATCAGCGCCGATGGCCTTAAACTTGATCTGTTGGCATCCAACGAATTGAGTTATGGGCATTCGGGCGGTCAAATACAGAATAAACAGGAGTTCATCTCTTCTTTTACCAACGGAGAATCCGTTTTCGTCAATATTGAAATTTCCAACCAAACCATTCGAATCATCCACAATACGGCAATAGTTCGTCACACACTTTCGGCTGAAACAAACGATAAAGGGAAAGGGCCGGGGAATGTCAAAATAAGCATCCTGCTGGTTTGGGTCAAAAATGATAGACAGGGATGGGAGCTCGTGGCCAGGCAGGCTGTCAAAGCCTGAAGCTTCTTCTGTCGCTCACCTGCTAAAAGTTAATAACCATCTCTCGGGCCGAAAGGCGTTTCCGATGCGCCGTTGATCAGCACAATAAGGATCACATTTTTACAAAAGTACCACGCCCTATGACGGTGCTGTTATTATCAACCACCTGCACCGCGTACGACCCGGGCAAAAGGCTGTTGACGCTGGTCAACCAGTTTTGCAGCGTACTTTTCCCGGTTTTTACTACAAGCCCTGTAGCGTTCGCGATGTTGATGGTGTAAACGGCATTTGGCGAGGCGACCGCGGGCTTAATATTTACGTTGAGCGCGTTGGTTGCGGGGTTCGGGTAGATCATGATGCTTCCTGCTGTCAGCGCATTGGCTTCACTTCCGTACATTACCGTAACCACATTCGAATAAGTGATCGTGCCGTTAAGGTCCTGGATCATTAACCGGTACACATTGGCTCCTTTCACAGGCGATGCATCCAAAAAGCCGTAATTACCCTGCCCGTTTGCTGTCACTCCGCCTAATGCAGTAAACGTATTTCCGCCGTCGGTACTGCGCTGAACGGTGAAATTGGTATAGTTCTGTTCATTCTCGGTGGTCCAGCTTACCTGCGAACCGCCAGACGTTTTAACCGCGTCAAAACTTAGCAGGTGCATCATCAGCATGGCGTTTTCGCGGATGACCAACTTGAAGCGGTTGTTACCCTGGCTTGCCGTATCTGAAGTAATATTGAACGTATAGGTCGGGTTGTGGCGCATATCCAGCGAATCCTTTTTCCAGTCGTCCATCAGCCATATCTCATAAACCTGGGGTATGGCCTCAATTTCAGTCATGTTTAACTTATACAGGCCCTGAAGCCTTGCGTTGACGCTTAATGGTATTATCGTCGAGTTCAGCTGAGGTAACTGCATTTTGTTGATAGCAAGGCGAACGCCATCGCTTGAGAAACTTGCCATACCCAGCTTGCCGTTTCCCGGTTTATACTGGGCGTCTTCGTTTACCACGAATTCATTTTTCGCCGACGAACTAAATCCTATATATGTATCATCTGTATTGATCGAATCCATTTCCATTTGGAGACGTAAATGCGGGTTGACGTTCTGGTCCTGCAACGCGAGATTAGTAACGTGAGTGGCCATAAAGAGGTTAAGGCCGGTCGATTGTGTCGTCGTTTTCGCCGATTCGTTGAATATCAGCTGCGGATTCGTGCTGCTTGTCGCTATCACGAAGAAACCCTGGCCGCTAACTATAGTCCTTCGGCCGTGATTGGTGTAAATACCGCCTTTCTGATAGGTATCGTAGTTTTGCGTAGCCGGGTTAAATTCATATATCGTAGTACTTACATTATTACCGTATATACCGCTCGTACTGGTCGTCGAATTGAACAACTCCCAATCGATGGAACTGGCGTAAGGGTTACCAACCAGGTTGAACCCGCGCACGTTGTAATTCGAACCGGATCCTGTACCTGTATAACCTATATATGGGGACGACGTGGTGTACCAGTCATGCACGATGTATTGTCCCTGGTTCAGCGTACCAGTAGCGGTCAGCGTTACTGCTGCGGGGCTTGTATAACTCGTACTGGTTTCGGTGGCTAATGCCGCTGAAGCCCTGTTCCCCCTGAAGAAGTACAGGAAACCATTACCAACCGGAATGTTGAACGTGCCCGAAGATGACTGATTTGATACGGTATAGTTGTACGGCGTAACGTCATTGATGGCACTTACGCCCCAGAAATTCCCGGCTGTAAAACCAGCGTTCGATGGCGCCTGGTCCTCGCGGTACAGGTAAATGGTTGGGTTTCCCGTTTTGTCAAATCCACCGCCCGCCGACCCGGTCAGGTAAATGCTGTTCTGAAGATAATTTATACTATAAACGCTGTTGCTGCTGACGGTTGCTGTATAAACAGGTGATGACGCCAGCCTGTAGCCGCGATAACCTGCACCACCCGTCACATAACGCTGCACGTTCACGTTGCCGGTTATGCTTGGACCCGAAATGGCCGCTACCGACGCTGAACTCGTTGAAGTTGAGTTAAGCGTTAAAATCCCGTTAGCGTTCAACACGGTACTTGCGCTACTGCCGCTCATGGTCAGTACGCCGGTTGCTGCAACATAAAACGCGCCGCTCGACATGGTTTTGGTGCCATTGCCGCTAAAAGTGACGTTATAAAAAGTCGTACCATTGCCGAAGCCGCCCGCAAGGGTTTGCGTGGTTCCGTTGAAGTTCACGATCGGGTTGCTAAGATCCACGTAGTCACCGGCATCATTACCGAGGGTATTGGTGAAATTGCCCGATACGTTCAAATTGTTGGTTGATGCCGTCTTAATACCCGTTCCCGAAAATGCGATACTGTAATAGCTTACACCTGATGACAGGCCGGTTATAGCTGCCGAAGTATAAACCGTTTGCGATGCACCGGCATATTGCACCGTTGCTCCTGTATTGTTAAAGGTAACCACGTTGGTTCCTGTGGATGACAAACCTGACAAGGCCGCGCTGTTCAATAGTTGCAAGGTTGCTGTTGTAGCCGGTACTACGGCAAATGTCGAAGTACCGCTTGAGGTGTTGGTTGTCTGCAAATAACCCGTAAGCGCTGTCGTACCCGAGGTAACGTTGAATGTGGCGTTAAAGATATTCGCACCCGAGTTGGATGTTGTTAACGATATATTCCCGCTCACGTTTAAGTTAGTAAGCGACGATGCCAGCGTAGTAGTATAAGAACTGGTTAATGCGGTGTTCGAGGTTACAGCTATACTTCCAGCGTTCAATGTGCCTGCACCCGAAAGTGTACCGGTATAGCCATTTGTGGCGCTGGCATCGCTTTGGTAGGTGAGCGCACCGGATATATTCAGCACACCGCCTGTATTCACCACGATGCCCGGCGCCTTGCCGCCCAGGTTACCGAACTGTACCGAACCCACGTTGACCGTACCATCCGATGAGGATACATTAGGATAGTTGGTAAAGGCCCTGTTCACGCCAATAAGCGCCGATTGCGCACTCGTCGGAACGGCGTTGCCCAGCCAGTTCGAGGCGGTATTCCAGTCGGTGCTCGTGGTACCTATCCAGTCGTTTGTTTGCACACAAGACAGTGTAACCGTGGTTGAACCGCTGCCTGTAATGTTATAGGCCGTTATTGTATAGGTAGTTGGCGCGAAGGTTACCGTCGGCGTACCGCTGATCTGCCCTGTTGAAGTACTGAAGCTTAAACCGGCCGGCAGCGGCGAGCTGATATAATAACCGCCCAATGCGGTATATTCCTTAACCGTATTGTTGGTATAGTCGGATACATACAGGTTACCGTTACCATCGGCAACGAAACCCTCAACGTCAGTAAAACCTGTTACGGTATTCAGCAATACACCGGATGAACTGTAAATTTTTACCTCGTTATTGTGAGAATCGGCAACGAACACGTCGCCGGATGGGTCGCAGGCTATAGCCAGCGGGTCATTATAACCGCTGCTGAATACCCCCTGGTAAACGCCTGCTGAATTATATTTGGTCACATAACCCGGGTTGCTTCCTGCTGCGTCGAGAGCACGGTTCAGTACATAAATATTGCCGGCGCCATCGACGGCCACACCATCCGATTCATCCATATTCGCGTTCGGCAAGGTCTGCAACAGAGTACCTGAGGTGCTATATTTTGTTACCGAGCTGGTATATGGCGAGCTATAGTTGTAAGTAGCAATGTATAAGTTGTCCGATGGGTCGATACTGATGCCGAGCGGGTGGCTCAGGCCGCTGATAATCGTACTTTGATAAACGCCCGACGAGTTAAATTTATAGATGGCGCCGGCGCCGGTATCTTCCACATAGCAATTCCCTGCCGAGTCGAACACGATACCCTCGGGGTTAGAGAACGTTTTGCCCGTCGTATAAGTACCCAGGTATGTGTGGCTCGAGTTCCACCTGCTAATCGTTTTGTTGTTGTAGTTGGCCACGTAGATATTGCCGGAAGCATCTATCCACATCAAACTTGGTCCGCTTAATGTTGCTCCCGTCAATGATATGCCAGTAGATGAATAGCTATAACCCGTAACCGCACCGCCCGTGTTGGTAGGCGTCATGGTGGTCATCGTTGCATTCAGCGAAAGCACGACCGTTGACGGTGAATAACTGATCACCGGGGCGTGCGGGCTCACAGTAATGATGAGGTTGGTACTGGCACTTCCCGCACTGTTGGTAGCTGTGATCGTAAACGTTGTCGTCGCAAATACCGCGGTTGGTGTTCCTGATATGATACCTGTTGAGGTATCGAAGGACAAACCTGCAGGCAATGATGCACTGATCGTCCACGTAGATGCGGCACCGCCGGTGTTTGTCGGGGAAGCCGCTGTGATCGTGGTACCCACAGAATAAGTCACTGTGCCGGGTGAATAGCTGATAATCGGTTTAATATTATTTACCGTAATGGTTACGGTGGTTGTCCCGCTGCCGGTGGCATTGGTAGCGGTAACCGTATAAGTGGTAGTTGACGAAGTAGCAGTTGGCGTACCAGATATAACACCGGTTGAAGTATTGAAAGATAGGCCTGCCGGCAAAGACGCGCTAATCGACCAGCTTGTCGCTGCGCCCCCGGTATTCGTCGGCGTGAGCGAACTAATGGTAGCACCTACGGTATAGGTATTGGTAGAGGGGCTGTAACTGATGACCGGCGCCTGCGGGTTAACCGTCAGGGTTACCGTTGTCGTTGTACTGCCCGTAGCATTCGTAGCCGTAATAGTATAAGTCGTTGTCGATGACGTCGTCGTTGGAGTACCCGAGATCACACCCGTCGAAGTATTGAAGGATAAGCCGGCGGGTAACGACGTATTGATCGAGTAACTGCTCACAGGGCCGCCGGAATTGGTCGGCGTCAGCGGCGTAATAGCCGTGCCAACAGTATAGGTATTGGTTGACGGCGTATAACTAATAGCGGGCAATGTTGGGTCAACGCAGGATATGGTTACATAGGTAACGCTCGTGCCGCCATCATTATCCGCTGAAATGCTATAGGTTGTGGCTGACGACGTACCGGTTGGCGTACCCGATATTACGCCTGTAGTGGTATTGAATGACAAGCCTGCCGGTAATGCCGGTCCTATGGCCCAGCTCGTTGAGGAGCCGCCGGTATTCGTTGGCGTCAGCGGTGTAATAGCCGTACCCACCGTGTAAGTGTTAGTCGATGGGCTGTAGCTGATATTTGGCGCCTTCGGGTTAACCGTGATAGTGATCGTACAACTGCTGCTGCCTGTGACATTTGTCGCGGTAACTGTATAGGATGCGATAGTCGCGGTGACAGTCGGCGTACCGGATATCACGCCTGTTGAAGTATTAAACGATATACCCGTTGGCAGCGCCGGGCTTACAGACCAACTGGTAGCAGCGCCGCCTGTATTCGTCGGATTCCACGAAGTGATGGCCGTGTTTACCGTATAAATATTCGCCGAAGGGCTGTAACTGATGTTTGGCGCCTGCGGGTTGACCGTTATAGTTATCGTCGTGCTGCCGCTTCCGCCCGCATTTGTGGCTGTAACAGTATAGGTTGTTGCCGATGATGTGGCAGTCGGCGTACCTGTGATATTACCAGTTGAAGTATTAAACGACAGACCTGCCGGCAATGCCGGGCTTATCGACCAACTGGTTGCTGCGCCACCCGTATTGGTTGGCGACCAGGTGCTGACAGCAGTACCAACAGTGTAAATGTTGGTGTTGGGGCTATAACTGATGCTTGGCGGCACAGGGTTTACCGTGATAGTTATCGTCGTGCTCCCGCTGCCACCGGCGTTGGTCGCCGTTACTGTATAAGTTGTTGCAGCCGATACCGCTGTCGGCGTACCGGTGATCGTGCCCGTTGAAGAATTAAATGATAAGCCTGCCGGCAGCGATGGGCTTATCGACCAACTGGCAACTGCACCGCCGATGTTAATGGGCGTCCAGGTCGTGATCGCTGTCCCTACGGTATAAGTATTGCTCGACGGTACGTAGCTTATAACCGGGGGCAATGGATTAACCACGATCAGAATTATGATGGTGCTGCCGCTCCCGCCTCCGTTGCTTGCAGTAATCGTATATGCGGTAGCGGGCGATGTCGCTGTAGGTGTTCCGGAGATGACGCCAGTGGTTGTATTGAACGATAAGCCTGCCGGTAACGGAGCGCTTATCGCATAACTTGTCGGGGTACCCGTAAGGATGATCGGGGCCAACGGCGTTATAGCTGTGCCGACCGTATAAACCGGTATTGGAGACGGATAGGTAATGGTTGGGCCAAGCAGGTCAACTTCGATGCTTACTGTTGCGCTGCCGCTGCCCCCTGCGTTTGTCGCAGTGATAGTGTAAG
>JAFDZL010000182.1 GCA_018266935.1 Bacteroidota bacterium
ATATACGGCTTGGCAATGTGGTCAACCACAAATTTCTGATCCGGGAACTCTATCACCAATTTTTTGGCGTATTTGAGATGATTGGGGTAGATCAGTATATCATAGGTGAATCCATATTTGTTCAGCAAACCTATCCCGTGCCTGAAATCATCCCGCAGCATGAATTGCTCGTCCGCTTCGCCCTGTAAAACGTGCCGGAAGCCTTTCATTTTGGGATGGTTGTCCCTGTAAAATTTTAGCCGTTCCTCAACTTTCGGCGAACACAGATCTATCCAGCCGACCACACCTTTGATAAAGCTGTTCTCATCGGCCAGTTTCAGCATGAATTGATTGTCGCTTTCATCCTGGCAGGTTTGCACCACGACCGATCCGTCGAACCCGTTCCTGTCAAGTAAGGGTTTCAGATCCGCCGGCAAAAAATCGCGCCTGATCACCGACATTTCGGGTGTGATCCAGCTGTCTCTTACCGGATCGAACTGCCAGAAGTGCTGATGCGCATCAATTCTTTGCATACGGAACCAATCTTTGCGTTGCGGTGCCTAAACCGTCGATACCCAGTTCGATCACGTCGCCGGGTTTCAGGTATAAATTCGGTTTCATCCCAAGCCCCACGCCTGCCGGCGTGCCTGTCGAGATCACATCCCCGGGCAATAAGGTCATGAACTTGCTGGTATAAGCGATCAGGGTCGGACTATCAAAAATCAAATTGGATGTATTGCCATCCTGCATGGTTTTGCCATTCAGCTTCAGCCACAGGCGGAGCTTATGCGGATCAGATATCTCATCGGGCGTAGCCATAAACGGCCCTATCGGCGCGAAGGTATCGCAGCCCTTGCCCTTATCCCAGGTACCGCTGCGCTCCAACTGAAACTCGCGTTCCGATACATCGTTGTGCAGAACATAGCCCGCTACGTAATCCATGGCTTCGCTCTCCCCAACGTAACTTGCTTTTTTGCCGATCACCACCGCCAGTTCCACTTCCCAGTCGGTTTTCACAGAATCTTTGGGGATCATAATATCGTCATTCGGGCCCACGATAGCCGTCGTCGATTTCATAAAGATAACTGGTTCCGGCGGCGGCGTGGCGTTGGTTTCGCGGGCATGGTCGATATAATTGAGACCGATACAAACCAGCTTGGACGGGCGACCGAACGGGCAGCCCAGTCGGACAGAGCCGCTCACTTCCGAAAGCTTCCAACTCTTCACAAAATCGGCCAGGCGGGTCAGCCCGTCGTTTTCAAAAAATTTCTCGTCATAATCTTCACCGAAAGCGGAGGTGTCATAACGTTTATCGTTGATGATAACACCTGTTTTTTCTTTCCCGGCCTCGCCGTAGCGGATGAGTTTCATAGATATATTATTTCAGTTATTAATTCTTGTAAATCCGCCGTCTATCGGGTAATCACAGCCGGTAACAAATCCCGCCTCGTCCGAACAAAGGTACAGCGCCAGAGCTGCAACCTCCTCCGGTTTGGCCATACGCCCTATAGGCTGACTTTTGGAAAGTTTATCAAAAATTTCCTGCTGATTATCCGGGTAGTTTTTAGCGATAAAACCATCGACAAAAGGTGTATGGACACGTGCTGGTGAAATGCAATTGCAGCGGATATTGTCCTGCAAATAATCTTTCGCGACCGACAGTGTCATGGCGACAATGGCGCCCTTACTGGTTGAATACGCAAACCTGTCGGGAATACCCACGATCGCCGCAATTGACGCTGAATTGAGGATCACGCCGCCGCCATTCGCTTTCATCAGCGGGATGGCAGCGAATAAACAGTTGTAAGCGCCTTTCACATTGACATTCATTACCCGGTCGAAGTCGGGTTCAGCAGTCGTGTCCGCTTTGCCGACGTGCGCGATGCCCGCGTTGTTTACCAATATGTCGATCCTCCCGATCGAATTGAATACCTCAATCACCTGTTTCTGATCGGCGATATTGCAGATATGGTATGAAGCCTCACTGCTTATTTCTTCTACCGTTTCCGCTGCGGCTTCCTCATCAAGTTCAATGATATGCACTTTGGCGCCCTGCTGCGCAAACAATACGGCGATGGCTTTTCCGATGCCGCTTCCGCCGCCGGTTATTATGGCTGTTTTATCCTGAAGTGAAAACATATATTATATATCGAATTTCGAATGTTCAATATCGAAATTGAAGAATTAAAATCTATAAGGAAACACCTCTTTTCCACGGGATAAAATCGTCCTGCTCTAATTGCACCGATTTAGGTTGCTCCTCTCCGCTAGCCACTTTGATCAGATAATCGAGTATGCGTTCGCCCGCCTGCGGGATAGTTTCCGTGCCTTCTATAATGGTGCCGCAATCGATATCGATAATGTCGGGCATGCGTTTGTATAGTGCCGTGTTGGTCGATAACTTGATGACAGGCGCTACGGGGTTGCCGGTCGGTGTGCCGAGACCAGTAGTAAACAGCACAATATTAGCCCCTGAGCCAACTTCCGCCGTCGTACTTTCCACGTCGCTGCCCGGGGTGCACAAAAGATTGAGCCCAGGTTTCGTAGCTTTTTCCGGGTAATCTAAAACTTCGGTAACCGGCGATGTGCCACCTTTTTTTGCCGCCCCCGCCGACTTGATCGCGTCGGTTATCAGGCCGTCTTTAATATTACCGAACGATGGATTGGCGTAAAAACCTGAACCCGTTTCTTCAGCACGCTTGTTATAGGTCGTCATTAAGCTCATAAAACGCCGGGCAGTGTTCTCATCGACACAGCGGTCGCTCAATTCCTGCTCCACACCGCATAGTTCGGGAAATTCAGATAATATCACCGAACCGCCCATGGATACCAGCAGATCGGACACATAGCCCAATGCAGGATTTGCCGAAATACCCGAAAAACCATCCGAACCACCGCACTCCAAACCGATACATAATTTGGATAATGGTGCTGGCTTGCGCGAATTCTTGTTCGCTTCAATCAGTCCCGCAAAAGTTTGTTTCAAAGCTTGCTGCAAAAGGTTTTTCTCGGTGCCCAATTTCTGTTGTTCCAGGATAATGAGCGGCTTGCTGAAATTGGCATCGCGTTTGGCGATCTCTTCCTGCAAGATAGCGCCCTGCGCGTGCTGGCAGCCAAGGCTTAAACCCGTAGCGCCGGCCACATTGGGATGCGTAACGTACCCGGCAAGCAATCCGCACAAGGCACGCGAATCCTGCTGCGTACCGCCGCAACCCATATCATGCGTAAGGAATTTTATC
>JAFDZL010000183.1 GCA_018266935.1 Bacteroidota bacterium
AAAAACCTTATACAACGAATTGCAAGAAGATTTAACAGTTTACGCCGACTTAGGCACGCTTCCGGTTAGAAGGCTGACTTCGGCCATTAGCGCGATAGGTGCGGCATTGGAAAAGTTAAAGGATCAGCTACGACAAAATTCGTTGACTGATCAGCGTCAGGAGATCGATTTTTTTAAGAATGATAAACCCATGTTCGTCGCCGAACAAGTTTATGCAATTGAAATATATACCATTGAAACCGGCAAGCCATTGGTGGATGACCAGTTGATCCGTACTTATTACGAAGGAGAGTTGCGTTATATCAAGCGGTTTTTTATGCAGCACCAGTTTCTATATCAATATTATCAGTTGGGTGCGACCGAGCTCGATCATCTGTTTTTTGTGAGAGGGGCAAGGCCGACAGATATCATATTGCCAGATGCGCCCGGATTGGATCCGAATTTCTCAACCGCGGCAGATTCACTTTTTGCCCGGTTCATGGCCTTCGAAAAGGTTCAGAATTACTTGATGGATTGTCTTTACGGACAAGGAAGCGTGGCGCAGCCTTACCGGAGCAAGAAAGGACGGCCGCTAGAGTGGACTGGAGATAAAAGCAACCTTGTCGAATTGGCATATGCGATTTACGATACGATGCAGATCAATAACGGTGAAGTAGATATTTCAGACATTATCGACTGGCTCGAGAATACTCTTCATGTAAGCCTTGGCCGATATTATAAACGCTTTGCGGAAATGAAATTGCGCAAAAACGTGAGCCGCACCAGGTTTATCGATCACATGCGTGAAATGCTTTTGCGCCATATGGATGAAAGCGATGCATTTAAACCAGTTCCGCCCGCACCGGTTTCAGGCTCAAAAGCTAAATTCTAAAAAATCTTACGTGAGCACGCCCGTGCTTGTGAAAAAAGAATTTGACCCCACCTCACTTTTGTTTCGTCATCCTTCGGAAACATCCGCGGGAGACTTTGAATGGATCAGGAGTGGTTAATCCGGCAATTCAGCCAATCAACTTTGGAGGGCGCCGAAAAGGCGCTCGCCCAAAGCGATGAATTGCCGGCGATGATCAGTAAGCAGCAAGCTTACCAGCTGTACGGCCGCAGCGATATAGATCGCTGGATCGCCGAGGGGCTGCTCAAACCTGTCATAGTCGGCGGGAAAAGATCCAATCAAAGTATCGACAGGTTGGCATTGCGGCGCATCGCCGCTAAAAGCAACCGCACGACCTATCTGCAAGTGGCAGAACGGTAACGAACGTTTTTTGACATCGGGGGACGAAGCATTATCCTGCAAACAACAGGAAATCATGCGAAGGTGAGCGTAAAGCCGCAAAATACCGAAAGCGCATGGGCAGACGATGGTCCGTATCGTAGGATACGAGGTGAGTAGTCCCGAATAATACCCAGGGTGGCATTTTTGCCGCCCTTTTTTATTTCCGGCCGATGAGTGAACATGATATTCCCGCGCATCTTTTACCTCGTTTTTTGGCCATCTCCGCCGAATTGTGTGGCCTTGAAGTCCTCATACGGACGGGCAAACTGAAGCCGTATTTAAAAAAGTCCGAAGCTTTCCGCCGTTTCGGCCGAAAACACGTCGAACACTGGATCAATAACGGATGGCTGACCATCCGTAAAGATGGCGGACACTCCGCCGCCTGGCGGATAGACCGCCTCGAGATCGAAACGGTGGCCAAGGCACGTGAGATGCTCCGCTATTTGTAAACGTCCCTATATCTTTCTATGAACGCCAAAGAATTGAAAAAAGCCGTGGCCTTGACTGGCCTGTTGCAAAAACTTGGTCACAATCCGGTAAGGACCTCCGGCGCTGACTTGATATACTTGGGCATGCTACCCGGTTCCGGCTCCCGCCCGGCCTTTGCTGTAAATCCTGAGCTGAACGTTTGGTATGACCATACGCTTGGGAAGGGTGGCAATCTGATTGACTTCGCCATGGCCTATTGGCAATCCGGTTTCCTCGACGCTTTCAAAAAAATATGTGCCCTCACAGGACACAATGCTGATATCGACTCGACAGCAAAAAGCGGGAGGCGTCGGCACGCCGTTCGACTTCCGCACTACCAGGTGGAATATGTAAAACCGTTAGGTAATAACTTTTTTATACAAAAGTATTTGGTCGGTTTGGGCATTTGGGAAATCGCGCAATCACATCTTTCAGAAATATACTATTTCGTCGAGGACGAAAAGCAGCGGCGTAAGCACTTCTTCGCAGCGGGCATTCAAAACGAATTAGGTTCCTGGGAAGTGCAAAGTCTCAATTTCTGCGGTAGCCTCGGACACAAGGCCATGACCATAATACCCGGCGACACAAACCGGCTTGCTGTGTTTGAAAACTTCGTCAATTACTTGAGCTGGCTTGTTGTCGAGCCTGGGTGCAATTGTACCGTGTTAATCCTGAATACACTCACGGTCATTTTTGCCGCAGCAAGAAAAGCCGGTGAATTTGAACAGGTGGCCGTCTACCTGGACCGCACCGAGGTTGGGTTTAAGGCTACATCAGCGTTTCTTACCCAAGCCCCTGGTGCATACGATGCTTCAGGTAATTATAAAGGCTATGCCAATTATAACGAGATGTTAAGGCGAACGACAAATCAATCCGCTTTTAAGCGATGACGCTCATAGTCTCATCAAACCTAATATGTCTTGCTACCTAAAGATATTTTGATTTTTCCCTATCCGGATACATAGATACATTTTGGTTTTTTAACCAGCAAGATGTCCTCTTGTCCGACAAAAACTCTGCGAGATTTTTGTCAGCCAATCGGAATCTTGCCCCGGATGCCCGCTCCGTTCGTACCCTCACTCCGCGAACAACCGGGGAGTATCGGAATTTCGCAACTCAATTCCTCTTGATGACAGCTAGGCGAAACCTTACCGGCAGGCCACCGATGACCGATGGTAAGCGTATCAAAAAGATAGATGCAAGGTTTACAGAGGATGAATACAAAATCGTTCTCGATCTTGAAAAAACGCTTGGCATAAGCAAAACCGACCTGGTCCGGACAAAGCTGCTGGAAAATGCGCCGCAAATATTGATCAACGCGAAAGAATTGATTACAGCAATTGACGCCATAGGTTCCGAACTTGGCCGGGCCGGCAACAATATCAACCAATTGGCGCGGCACGCCAACACATTGCAGAAACGCGGGCTATTGCCCCCGGAAATTGTAGATCGTTTTAACGCCCTGCTGTCGGCCTACATTCAGAACCAGGAACAGTTGGAAGTTAGTCTCCGGAAGATCATCCGACTGATCGCGCGATAATGTATCTGGATAAAATGTATCCGGCGACTTTATATCCAGATCATAGATCAATTGCAGCGGGATACAAAGCATCCCTGTATTTTAGATCGTGTTACAAATATCGGGATATAACCGATCGGGATACAAACTACCTGGTTCGAATATATCCGGATAAAACATAGCCCTGTATCTCATCTCTGGCTCCAAAGTATCGGGCTCCATGATCGTGAAAATACTCTCTTCGTCGGCCGCCTTTAATGGCGTCCGGTATAACACCAACAAGATTGATACGGGTAAAGGCGAATTGATGCTCGTTCGGAACTTTGGGGCTTTGCAGGGCTTATCGGGCCTTCGGCCGGAAGATTATAGGAATTACCTTAAAATGATTTCAGCAACCAACAAGGCAGTAAAAAACCCGCAGTTTCATGCGGCGATTTCAGCCGAAGGCCGTTCATATGATAAACAAGCTTTAACTGAAATTGCTGAGGGATGGCTCAATAAAATGGGTTACGGCGATCAGCCTTACCTGGTTGTCTTTCACAAAGACACCGCAAACAACCATGTGCACATCGTTACGACGCGCATTAATAGGGAAGGGAGAAAAATCAGCAGCGGATTCGAAAATATACGCGCCGTTAACAACCTCAACCAGGTGTTAGGCGTCGATGAAACGCAAAGTGCAAAGCTGGACATTGAAAATGCATTGGCTTATGCTTACTCCACGAATGCGCAGTTTATGATGATCCTCGAATGCCAGTGCTACAAAATGATCGCGAAAGAGGATATGCTGAGCCTGGTCAAATTCGGCAAGGTGCAGGCTGATGTCAGCCTGTCTATAATAACCGGAAATTTACGAAAAGACGCAGGCGACGACAGGCGTAAAAAGCAGGTTGCTGCATTACTTTATAAATATGCGCCTCAATACAATACGGCTGGACTGACTGAACTCATGAAACAACAGCATGGCCTTATTTTGCTATTTCATGCAAAAGACGGCAAAGCGCCATACGGCTATTCGATCATCGATCATACAGGCAAGGCAGTTTACAAAGGGAGCGAGATAATGCCGCTGGCAACATTGCTCGGCTTGACTTCGCCAGGCCATCCGCAAAGTAAAAAACAAAATAGGGATAGGGTATACAAAGAAGGTATTCCCGAAAGCATCCGCCGTGATTACTATAAAGCAATGCTCAATGCGGCAATACACAACTACCCGGATATCCGGCAGGGATTGCACCATACAGGCATCAGTATCTATTTCCGTGATGAGAAATTTTACCTGGTCGACAATAGGGACAAGGAATTTATCCTGCTGGACCAGTTGCTGACAGCTGAAGAATACAAGGCCACGATGCATACTTTCGCACATTCCGGCGAATTAGGTACCGAAGTAAGCCGGCATCATATAAATATTCCTGCACCCATAATTGCCGCATCCATCGACGACGAAGCCATTCACGGCCGTAATCGCAAGCGACGCAGGCATCCGCGAACGAATTGCAGATAAACTTTAAATCCAGACATTATGATCATTATCATCGGCAACCAGAAAGGCGGCGCAGGAAAGAGTACGCTCACACTATTGCTGGCGAACTACCTGACTATGGTAAAAAAGCGAAAGGTAACCGTCATCGACATGGATTACCAGCAATCCATATCACAGAAATACGAGAAAGCTAAAGTGTTGGAAAATGAGGAACCTTACGAAGTTGTCGCCGCTGGCCTCGATGATTTCCCCGGTATGGCCGAATTGGTGAAGGCCGAGAAGGAAAGTCTCGTTTTGATCGATTTGCCCGGCAAGTTGGATGATGATGGCTTGCTGCCGGTGTTCAGGTCCGCTGAATTGGCGATCTGCCCGTTTGCTTACGACGAGTTCAGTTTTGAATCGACGGTACTCTTTTCCGTAGTACTAAAAAAAGTTAGCCCCGACTGCCGGTTGCTCTTTGTCCCTAATCGGGTCAAAGCCAACGTGCGTTACGAAACACGTTCCGACGTCGACGAACAGCTCGCGAAATTTGGAACTGTAGTCGACTCAATCCCCGATAGGATCGACTTCCAGCGCACAAGTACCTTTCAAACGCCCTTGTCGGTTTTCCCCGCCGTGCGGCCTGTGTTCGACGCCATTTACAAACAATACCTAAAACTGAAACCGAATGAGTGAGATCAAATCCCTGGCCGACCAGCTGCGCAGTAAGATTGCTAATAACGGCGCTGACGCGTCCGGCAAATCTCCGCCCGAAAAGAAAAGGGAAAAGAAACAGCCGGACCCGCCGCCTGTCCTGGAATTGCTGCGGGCCTACGATCTCGCCGGTCATAAAAGCATGGTACACGTACGGTTCGAGGACCCAACCGCACAGATGCTACATCATTTCAAAATGGCGACAGGCATAGAAGTAAATAAGGTGGTAGGTTTTGCAGTAAAGCAATTCGTTGAACAGAATCCTGAATTAAAAACGATTGTCAAACAATACTTACAAAAAATACAAATATGAGCTGGATACACTTTTTACTATGGGTGCTCGGGGTATATTTCCTGTATTACCTGGCTATGATCTTATGGGATCTCGGTCGACAGAAAACGCAGGGTTCCTTAAAACAAAATGGCACCGAACTAACCTTTACCGAATCCGCACCGCCAAAGCTTGCGGCCGATTTTGTCGACGCTTCGAATGAAGGACATACCGGCCAACCCAGCGCTGGCAATAACCCGGATTTGGTTTTACCCGAAGTGATCGCTTCCGGCGGTGTGCTGCTGAGGG
>JAFDZL010000184.1 GCA_018266935.1 Bacteroidota bacterium
ATACCTTCAATGACCACCAGGTAAGTTCCTTTATTATCTGAATTAAAAAACTCGAAGCTGGCGTTTCCCCGTTCGTCGGTATTTAAATTGGGGGTCCAATAGATGGTGGTACGAAGATCACTGAATGAAGCATCATTTTTCTCAGCATCATATTTTGGCGAATAAAACGTGCGGGCTTTATAAAATACGGGTGGAAAATAATCAGCATGATTGGCCCGTACATTTTTGGCATCCCTGATCATATCATTCCATTTTTTTGTCGTAATGATAATAACGCCGCCGGACCCCCGTACCCCATATGCAGCTGCGAGGCTGGCATCGGTGATGATCTCAACGCTTGCGATGCTGCTTATCGGAATGGTATTCAAAATATCGGCCTGCGAAGTGGACCGTTGCGGATCTATTTTAAACTGCTCCGTTTGGGGGTCACGATACAGGTTGCCCTGCACTTCAAAACCATCGAGCAATACCAGTGTCGGGAAAAAACCGTAGTAAAAATTCCCGTCCAGGTACTGAATGCCGCGCAAATGAGCTATTATAGCATCTTTAAATGTAAGCGCGCCCACAGGCAATTGGTCGGCGGTGATTACGTCATTCGCGTTCCCCCGTCCGTTGAGGTTTTCTGAATTTTCGAGGTATTTTTTGGTCGTTTTCGCTTTTATCACCACTTCTTTAAGCAGGTTGACAGGTTTTCCGAAACCAAGTCTTTGCTGTTCCTGGTGAAACCGTTGATTCAATTTGATATAAGCCGTTAGGGTGGTATCATCATCAACACTATTATTTTCATTCACTTGATTATTTTCATTTATTCGGGGCGGTAGCTCATGATCTATGCTAACGATCGTTTTTTTTCTCAGCTCTTTATCAGCAGCTTGTATTACATAATGCATGCTATCTGTTGGAAAATCGGCGAAAACAAACCGCCCGTTTTCATCAGCGACAGTGTCCAGTGAAAAGAATGTCCTGGATACAGAAAACATGGAAATCCGCGCGTTCGGCGCCGGTTTTCCGTTCATGGTTTTTATGGTTCCGGTTACTCTTTGGATCCGCTCCGGTTGAGCACTACCAGGTGGGAACTTATCCACGAGCAATTGCTTCCATTCAAAACCATGATACCCCTGCGTGAGCATCAGGAGGTCCAAATCTGCATTTACCTGCTCGTTGTCAGCATCAAAGTAGTAACCGGGCTGTTCGATATAACCTTTGAGTTCTGATGTTAACAACAACTGCGACAATATTGTGCTTTCAGCATGCGCATCGTACGGTAGGTGCGTGATATCAATGACAGATGCAGAGAACGACCCAACTACCGGCTGATGATTACTACCGGTCGCAACAACATTTAATTTCACTTTTTGGCGTGACCGGGAAATACTGCTGGTACCGGACAAGTTTAAATTGATCTCGTCATTATGGTTGCGGACAAATACAAGCCGTTCATTGACCGGTTGGCCATTTGGCGCAAATAAGGTAAAACGTACAATCCCTTCCGGAAAAAGCTCCTTGCGAACGGTGACTGAATATCGGCCCTTCGTAATTCTCCCGCTGGTAAAATAGCAAATCTTTCCGCATGATTGTCCGGCAATGCTGACTTGCGATTGATGGTTTTGTGCTCCGGCTGAGACGTTTATGGTTAAAAACCTCGGATCGGAATTGATAATATTTAACCCAAGTCCGGAATCGTCTGGTTTAGGCAGTTGATAGGCCACCTTTGAACTGTCGGGGTAGCTTAACCAGGCTTTGTAGGACGATCCCGGCCTGGGCGTAAAGCTGATGTCGCCCATACCGAGATGCCGGCTGGCGAAGTCGCATATTTTATGCCCCTGATCGTCGGCAATTATTCCACGTACGCTGATACCAAGTCCATCTCCTGCGATGGCTTTAAAAGCTATTTTAGCTTTAACACCCGCAACCAGGTTACCCCCTTCCGGAAAAAACTGGATATCGATCTTATTGGGAACGGCTCTTTCCCGTACTATGGCCTCTTTGTATTTTACCGTCGTTGTATTTACATTTTTCGGCTGGCTTGAGGTTTTTGCTTCCGGATTTACCAAACGAATATATTTTTCAAAGAGGTAGTCATTGCCATCCGCAGCCATCAGGCCCGTGTAGGCCCGCACCCGGTAATAACCGGTTGTTAATGTATCTGGCAAAGCAAAATCGCCCGCGGCCATACCATCGGTCAGTTTTAATTTGATAGCCTGGCTAATGTGCCGCCGGGGATCGATCAATTCAACATTCAGTATTTTGCTTAAAATCGAAGGCTGATCCGCTATATCGGTCACGTACGCTTTAAAATAGATCGTGTCCCCGGCCATATACAAAGGTTTGTCGAAATGCAGATAAGCTTTTTCAATTTCATGGCCATCCACATACTTTTTGAGTAAGCTATCAACCCTGGTGAACAATGCTTTATCAATAGGTTCGGTTTCCGGCGGTTCATAGTTATCGGGAAGAAGATCGGCTATCTTTTTGTTTGCCCAAACCCCGATAAAAGAAAGACTTTCGGGGTTCGCAAGAATACCGCGCTGATCCATGAAAACGATAGGTTGATTAAAGTTGACCAACGTCGCAGAGTTATTGTTCTGATCGCGTAACCGATTTAATAAAACAGCGGTGGATTTTGCGGGTCTGGCATCGTTATGCACCACGTAAAGGGGGTCATTTTCGCACTCTAAGGCGTAAAACCCGCGTTTGTCTTTCGGTTGGATTATATCTTCCCCGGTTAAATTGACTGGTTGGACCCCGGGACTGATTTTCGGCAACTTCGATCGTTTTATCCAAAGGTCCAATGAATCACGGTATGGCCGCTCCTTTTTAAGAATAGAAAAAAAAGCGATCTTCTTATTGATTAAACTATCAGCCGGCCTGTCAGGATTTTTCTGTAGCCTGAACACCGTAAATCCGGCTTCTTTCAATTGGTTATCGATGGCTGACCGCAAAAAATGCTGCAAAGAGTTTTTGTATGCTTCCTGTCTTGCCTCATTCCATTTTTTCCGTTGCGAATCGCTGCCCTTCATCTCCTCAAAAAATGATCGTCCGCCGTAACGAAACCTGCTGCCTGCCTGATCGTACATAAAGTCGGATAGAAGATATTTAATACGATAGCCTAAAGCGTAATTCTCGATGACCAGCAGATCGGACGACTTTGCGGTAAGTATGCGGCTTTTTTTGTCGTAGTCGAAGTCAAGAACTTCAGGATTTACCAGTTTACACTGCTTGGCCAGTTGCGACGTACCTAAAAAAACTTGTTTAAATAACTCGATATTATTGTTACGGTCAGGGTCTTCGACCGGAGTTATCCTAACCTCGCTGAGCATAGCGATCTTACGATCAATATAGATATCTGGTAGTTTTATATCGCTGTTCACATTGATCGCTGTTTCGAAGGTATTAAAGCCGATCATTGAAACAATAAGGTGATAAGTACCTGCCTTTACCTGCTGAAATTTAAACGTTCCATCGGGCCCAGTTTTGTCGCCTATGGTTGCATTATTTAAAAAGACATTAGCATTGGCGACCGCGGATCCATTCTCACGGTCTAATACTTTACCCGTGACAGCATATTGAGCCAGCACCATCCGGGGCAGCAAGAATGTCAAAACGATAAGGACTCTGGTCATTAGTTTATAAAAGGTTTGAGCCAAGCGGCAACATGAAGTAAAGTTAATCAGATTAAACTTAATAATGGAGGAGCAGTGAAAAACATGGCCTCCAGGCTCAAATTGTCCTTCGGACTTTTGTGGACTTTCGGACTTTCCGACTACCTTTGCCGCACCAATTATTCTTCTCATGGCAAAAACTGATCTTTATGAAGCACCGGATTATTACCTGGTGGACGAACTCCTTACCGACGAACATAAACTGATACGCGCCAGCGTGCGCGAATGGGTGAAAAAAGAACTGAGTCCAATCATCGAAGACTATGCACAACGTGCTGAATTTCCGAAACAACTGTTAAAAGGTCTTGCCGAAATAGGCGCCTTTGGGCCTACGGTACCTGTTGAATACGGCGGCGCAGGGCTGGATTATATTTCCTACGGCATCATCATGCAGGAAATTGAGCGCGGGGATTCGGGTATCAGATCGACAGCTTCGGTACAGGGATCACTGGTGATGTACCCGATATATGCCTACGGGTCGGAAGAACAAAAGAAAAAATATCTGGCGAAACTGGCTTCAGGAGAATTGATGGGTTGCTTCGGGTTGACAGAGCCGGATCATGGGTCGAACCCGGGCGGCATGGTAACCAATATCAAAGATGCCGGCGATCATTATGTGCTGAATGGCGCTAAAATGTGGATTTCCAACTCCCCCTTCGCAGATATCGCGGTGGTGTGGGCGAAGGACGAGAGCGGCAAAATTCGAGGTTTGGTTGCAGAACGGGGCATGGAAGGATTTTCGACGCCGGAGACGCATAACAAATGGTCGCTTCGGGCATCAGCCACTGGCGAGCTTGTATTCGATAATGTAAAAGTTCCCAAAGAAAATATTTTTCCCAATGTATCAGGTCTGAAGGGGCCGCTGGGCTGCTTAAATCAGGCACGTTATGGCATTGCCTGGGGCGCACTTGGCGCTGCAATGGATTGTTACGATACCGCGCTGCGCTACTCTAAAGAACGCGTACAGTTCGGCCGCCCGATAGCGGGTTTTCAGCTTCAGCAGAAAAAGTTAGCTGAAATGATCACTGAGATAACGAAAGGGCAATTGCTGGTTTGGCGTTTGGGTGCATTGAAAAATGAAAATCGCGCAACCCCCGCACAAATATCTATGGCCAAGCGCAACAGCGTGGAAACGGCCATCACCATAGCCCGCGAAGCGCGCCAAATGCTGGGCGGCATGGGCATCACAGGCGAATACCCGATCATGCGGCACATGATGAACCTTGAATCGGTTATCACCTATGAAGGAACGCACGATATCCACCTGTTGATAACCGGCATGGACATCACCGGCGAAGACGCCTTTAAGTAACCAAATTGTTAATAAATAATTGACCCATAAAACAAACATCGCTTTGACGGGAACCGTATAAAGCATTGTTTTATGGGTCAATTGTCGCAATTTATTAGAAGCAACGGTTATTATAAGTTATCCATGACCTGGCTTCTGCTTTTATTGCCTTTCTTTTTGAATTCATGTAATAAGAAAGAAAATGCTTCAACCAGCTATTCGGAAGCATTTAAAGGAATTTTCAACCAGGTAAATCGGGATTTCGATCACGGCCAACCGGAAAAAGGACTGCTATACCTCGATAGCGCGTTCGCAAAAATACATGACCCTACCATCGATGACCGGTTCAGGTTCTACGGCTTTCATTATAATTATTGGTTTAATACAAAACAAGATTATAAAAAGTCGCTGCCTTATGCCGATAGTATGCTGATGATGGCGCAAAAGAGCGTAACCCGGGATCAGTACGCCGCAAACTTTGCAGAGGGCAATTATGCTAAAGGCGACGGTTATTTTGGTTTGAAGCAGTACAATGATGCTTATCAATGTTATTTCCAGGGTTATTTCGTAGCTAAAAACCATTTGCAGCAGGCCTCCCTTGCGGATTTTACTTATCGCATGGGCATGATCATGTTCAAGCAGGAACATTATAAGCTGGCAGCCGAATATTTTAAAGAGAGTTACCGCCAAAGCGCTTCCAGGAAAGATGATTTTGCTGCATTTTACCGCAAACAGGAGTTACTGGACAATATCGCTATCAGTTACCGGTCAAACGGCGACCTGGACAGTGCTTTAAATTACTTCGACCGCGACGCTAAGTATATTAATTCAAACAGGCAAAAGTTTAGAGCACAGGGGGGCTTACTTGATATAGCAAAGGGTGTGATAGACGGGAATAAGGCTGAAATACTAATGCTCCGCGGACAGAATGCCGCGGCCCGCGAATTACTCAGGAGCAGTATAGCGGTCAATTTGCGAAAAGGGGGCGACAACAAGGATGCGGAATATACCGAAATAAAACTCGCGTACCTATATAACGCCAGTCACAAAGACGACTCCCTTTTTATGCTGCTAAAAGATTTGCGCGGGCAATTGGACACCGTGCATAATGAAGAAGCAGAAGCAGATTGGAACCGTTTAATGGGCAACTATTACTATAACAAAAAAGAACTGGAGAAAGCAATTGTTTATACCCGGCAATACAATGTGCTTAAAGATTCCGTCATCAGGCGGTTAAGCGCGCTCAAAGAAACCGATGTGAACCAGCAGCTGGCCAATCTTGAAAAACAATATGAAATAGATGGGCTGAACAACAATGCAAAGCTCCAGAAGATATATCTCAGCGTCGCTATTGTCTGCGCCGCAATGCTACTGCTGATCATTGCCCTTGTATGGCGCAACTGGAAGCAGTCGAAACTTGACGTACAAGTAAGCATAGCGCTGAACAGGCAGATCAATGAACAAAAAACAGATCTTGAAAAAGCCCTTGACGAAGTTAAGTTCGGCAGTCAGGAAAAGGACCGGATATTACGTGCCGTAGCGCACGACTTGCGTAACCCGCTGGGCGGTATTGCCTCCCTCACCGCGGTAATGGTTGAGGAATGTGAAGAGAACAAGGAACTGGCCGATCAGTTGAAGCTGATAAAAGAAACAGCCAACGATTCGCTCGAACTGATCAACGAGATCCTGGAAGCGACAAACAGCGAATCAGCAAATATGAGCAGGCAATGGGTGGAAGTGAATTCGCTTATCAATAATAGTGTGGAATTACTGCGTTTCAAAGCAGCCGAAAAGCATCAGCAAATATTGGTTGACGGTCTGAGCGACGATACCGAATTGCATATCAACCGCGAAAAGATATGGCGCGTGATCAGCAACCTGATCAGCAATGCTATCAAGTTTAGCCCGGTGGATTCTGTGATCATGGTGAACGCGTTACAAAAGCAAAATAATGTGATCATATGCGTCAAGGATCATGGCATCGGCATACCTGATAACATGAAAGATAAGGTATTCAATATGTTCACTAACGCCAAACGGCCCGGTACAATCGGCGAAAAATCATTCGGTTTGGGACTGTCGATCAGCAAACAGATCATCGAGAAGCACCAGGGTAAAATATGGTTCGAGAGCGAGCAAAATAAAGGCACCACATTTTATATCAGCCTCCCTAAAACGTCTAAGAAGAATGGTCAATTGCAAAGCAGCAGTGCGGACAAGCAATTAGCAACACGCTAGCGGCCTTCGAGGAAGCCGGCATACCATTTTCCCGAGCGCTTGACAATACGTTTTTGCGTTTCAAAGTTAACGTATATCAACCCGAAACGGGGGTGATAACCTTCGGCCCATTCAAAATTGTCGGTCAGCGTCCAGACAAAGTAACCATTTACCATACAACCCTCCTGCTTCGCCTTTAACACCTCCTGAATGTTAGCCTTTAGGTAATTGATGCGTTTAGTATCATTAACTTCGCCCTCGGCAACCTCGTCAGGAAATGCGGCGCCGTTCTCGGTAATGATGATCTTTTTGATCTGCGGGTAAGCGTTAAATTTCTTCAGGATATGGTAAATGGCTTTAGGATATACTTCCCATCCCATTGCTGTGGTTTCAACTTTTCGATTTTGGGCCTTGATAAGCTTCGCTCCTATGTAAGGGGTAAAGAATGAATATTTGACGATCTCCCGCGTGTAATTCTGCAGCCCGATAAAGTCGAAATCAAAGCTCAGGTTATTTTCGTCGCCCGGCTTAATATATTTGTTCAATTCTTTTAATACCGGTATCTCGTTCATCGGATAACCAAGGCCCAAAGTGGGTTCGATACACAGCCCGTTTCCCAGGGCAG
>JAFDZL010000185.1 GCA_018266935.1 Bacteroidota bacterium
CCTCCCCTATGCTCCGGGCGTTTATTATTTTCATGATGCCAAAGGCAAGGTGATCTACGTTGGCAAGGCCCGGAGTATAAAAAAACGTGTTTGCAGTCATTTTACCGGGAACAACGCCGGCTTGCAGCGCCAGGAATTTCTGCGTAACATCCACCACATCTCTTTCCAGGATTGCGGCAATGAACTCGCCGCTTTTATTATGGAGGCCATCGAGATCAAACGCCTATGGCCGAAGTATAACCGTTCCTTGAAGCGTTACGAGCATGCTTACGGTATCTATGCTTTTGAGGACCAGCGCGGCTACATGCGCCTCGCTGTAGATAAACGACGCAAGCTGACCGCTCCGCTTTATACCTGCAATTCGCTTTTAGACGGCCGCAATATCCTGACCAGGCTGATCGACGATTTTGAACTCTGCCCCAAGTTGTGTTTTATCCAAACCAACAGCGAACCCTGTACCGGCGCCCTTGAACATCTGTGTGCCTGCGAAGGCATCGAAAGCCCTGAAGCGTACAATGAAAAAATACAATGGGCAATTGACCAGCTTAGGGATAACCTGCCCACCTTCGCCGTACGCGACGAAGGCCGCCGGAATGACGAACATAGCTGCATCCTGATCGAAAAAGGGCAATTCTATGGTATGGGTTACGTTTCGCACGACCTGGATGTGAGCGGACTTGACGAACTAAAAAATCACCTTACACCTTACCCGGGCAATGATTATATCCGCAACATGGTCTCCAGTTATGCCATGCGTTATCCGGAACGGATGGTGGTGTTTGCCTGATATGAAAACGTTAACAGAATTTAAAGACTCACTGAACTTAACTCAGCCTCCCGGCGAACTATCTGTACAGTTGAAAAGCCTGTGGTATGATGGTAAAGGCGACTGGCATAAAGCGCATGCCCAGGTTGACCAGCTGGCCGACCTGCAATCGGCATGGGTGCATGCCTACCTGCACCGGAAAGAAGGCGATATCTGGAATGCTGATTACTGGTATAGAAGAGCTGGGAAAACCCGCCCTGACCTGTCTTTGGAAGAAGAATGGGAACAGTTGGTATTGGAATTTCTTTGATGAAAAACCTGTAGCCCGAATCGCGGATCATTATCCAAAAAATATTTTCAAAAAAATTTGCGCAACCGATCAGTTGCGATTATATTTGCAACCAATCAGTTGCGAATAACATGAGACGAGACGTTTTTCAAGCCATAGCCGACCCTACCCGCCGGGCAATCATCGCCCTGCTGGCGCTGCAGGCGATGACGCCGCAGGCTCTTTCTGAGCATTTCAACAGCACGCGCCAGGCTATATCAAAACATGTGAAAATATTAACGGAATGCGAAGTGGTAACACAAACGCAAACCGGCCGGGAAAATTACTATCACCTTAATCTGGGAAGAATGAAAGACATAGACATTTGGCTGGAACAGTTCCGCAAGATGTGGGAGGACCGCTTTGATCAATTAGATAATGTATTAAAAGACTTATAAAACTAAACCATCATGACAAAAAACTTTGTATTCGAAGCCGACATGGCGGCTAAAAAGATCTATGTGTCACGCGAATTTAATGCGCCGTTAGAAAAAGTATGGAGAGCTTTTACAGAGCCTGAGCTACTTAAAAAATGGGCCGCACCGAAACCCTGGAGGATTGAAGAGCAAACCTGGGATTTTACCGTTGGCGGCGCATCAAAATATGTCATGATTAACCCTGAAGGCGCACGGCACTGGGTGTATGATCAATTTACGGCAATTGAGAATGGCAGGTTCTTTTCAACAATTGGTGTGTTTTGTGACCACGAGGGTACTCCAAACCTGGACGGGTCAAAGTCATACACCGAGACAAGATTCTTTGCAATAGACGGTAACAGGACAAAAATAGAAACGGTCCACACCTTTGACAACGAAAATACTGTAAAGTGGTTCGTCGATGGCGGCTTCAAAGAAGGCACCGCAGCGACGCTTAACCAACTGGATGAGGTACTGGCTTCAGAATAACATCAATAAACTGACAAACACAACTAATTTAAAAACCGATTAACATGAGAAAATTAAAATTACAGATGCAAATGACCATCGATGGCTTTGTAGCTGGTCCAAACAATGAGCAGGACTGGGTATTCGCATCCGGAAAGCAGGACCCGGAAGCTTTACAGCAGATCGTCAACTTCAGCGTTGATCTGGTCTCCGGCTGCGATACCCTTTTGGTCGGACGCAAGTTGTCCCAGGGAGGATTTGTCGATTACTGGGCAAATGTGGGTGAAAATCAGCCCGACAATCCGTGGAATCCTTTTGGGAAGCTGATGATAAGTCATCGCAAAATTGTTTTCAGCCGCACCGGAGCGGAAATAAGCGGCCCCAATGTGGAAGTTGAAAGTCGCGATCTGGCAACGGCGGTAAAAGAGTTAAAAAACCAGCCCGGCAAAGATATGCTCGTTTACGGAGGCGTGGAGTTTGTAAGATCGCTCGTGAGCGAAAACCTCATCGATGAATATTATCTTATCGTGAACCCTATCGCCATCGGCAGCGGGCTTTCCATTTTTGAGGATAGGAAGTTACTGGAACTGGAAAGCTCAACCGCTTTCAAACACGGGAAAATAGTAAACAAATACGTGCCGGTATAAGGGTATTTACGATTGTAGATTTACGAATTACGATTTGAATTCAAGCAATCGTAAATCTAAAATCGTAAATCGTAAATTAAATAACTCCTGCTTTCTCAAGTTCAGCTTCCATTTGTTGCTGGACTTTTAACGCTTCGGCCCTGGCTGCTTCGGCGAAGCCTTCGCCGCTTGAGGCGTAGATAATTGCTCTTGAGCTGTTTACGATCAGGCCGCAGTCTTTGGTCATGCCATATTTGCAAACGTCTTCCAAACTTCCGCCCTGCGCGCCGATACCCGGTACCAGGAGGAAATTATCCGGCGCGTATTTGCGGATATTGGTGAATTCGTTACTCTTGGTTGCCCCTACCACGTACATCAGGCGATCGGCGCCGGCCCATGTATTGGCCTTTTGGATCACGGTTTCGTAGAGCGTGCCGCCGTTGACGTCAAGATATTGAAAATCCTTGCTCCCTGCCGATGAAGTAAGCGCCAGCAGGATCACCCATTTGCCTTCAAAAGCAAGGAACGGCGTCACGCTGTCATGACCCATATAAGGTGCGACAGTGATCGCGTCGAAGTCCATACCGGTAGCCTCTTTGTCGAAAAAGGCCTTTGCATACATGCCTGATGTATTGCCAATATCGCCCCGTTTGGCATCGATAATACTTAAACAGTCCTTTGGCAGATATTCACTCGTCCTGATGAGGCTCTGCAATCCCGGAATACCATGTCTTTCATAAAAGGCGGCGTTCGGCTTATAAGCGATGCAGAGGTCTCGTGTCGCGTCGATAATGCGTTTGTTGAACTCGAAGATCGGATCAGGATAATCTTTCAGGAAAGCGGGTATTTTATCGATATCAGTATCGAGGCCTACACAAAGAAATGATCTTTTTTGTTTGATCTGTTCGATTAGCTGCTGGCGGGTAAGCATTTACACTGGGTAGTTTTCGGGGCACAAAAAAACTAAAAAATCAGCGAAGTGTCATGCTGCAAAAAGTTATTTTTTCAAAATTTTTGTTTTGTGAATATTAATGAGTAAAATTGCAGCGTTATCCTTTGAATTTTTCTTGCACTAAAGAAACAATTTAAAAATCCACAAGCCATAATTTTTAAATGTTGCCGTAAGCAAAGCTGCAGGATAATTTCTCTCAAATAAAATATTTCCTTTTGAACTACTATTTTTCTCATGTTTGATACAACAGAATTGAACGACAAACTCGTTTCGGAGTTGCGTGACATTGCAAAGGGTTTAGGCATAGCTGATGCTGAAGAATTGCGAAAAGCCCAACTGATAAGCAATATAATTGAACAACAACAACTGATAGAGGCCGCGCGCGCCCAACAGGCGGCGGTGGCTCAAAACTATAGCCAGATAGCCCCCGAGGCGGGACCTCGTGAAGGCGGCGAAAGACCGCGTAAAAGAACCCGAACTACTACCGTAAAAGCCGGCAGCAGTATGAAACCAAGGGTTGAGGTTCCGCTGGACGATACCAGTCTTTTTGACGAACAGGACGAAGAAGCAGCCGCCGATGAAAGCGATGACGAGATGACCTTTACCCCCGCTGCGGTTGAACAGCCCGAACAAGAGGAACCTGTAATGCGTAATGATGATCCGGTAATTGAAGAAAGACCTCAACGTACCGAGCGCCGCTTCAATAACGGGCAAAACCCCAACCAGCAAAGAGCGCAGGAACCGGCGATCAATCTTGATTTCGACAATGTGATCGTCAACGAAGGCGTACTTGAAATTATGCCCGATGGCTATGGTTTCCTCCGCTCGTCAGATTACAACTATCTCACTTCGCCCGATGATATCTATGTATCGCAGTCGCAGATCAAATTGTTTGGCCTGAAGACGGGCGATACCGTTCGCGGCAGCATACGCCCGCCGAAGGAAGGTGAAAAGTATTTCCCGCTGGTGCGCGTGGAAGCCATCAACGGGCGTAACCCTGCCGAGGTGCGCGACCGCGTTCCATTCGACCACTTAACGCCGCTTTTCCCTTCGGAAAGGCTGGAACTGTTCACTGACATGGGCAATTACTCGACCCGCATCATGGACCTGTTCTCGCCTATCGGTAAAGGTCAGCGCGGTTTGATCGTTGCGCAGCCAAAAACCGGTAAAACCATGTTGCTGAAGGATGTGGCCAACGCTATCGCCAAAAACCACCCTGAAGTTTACCTGATCATCCTGCTTATCGACGAACGCCCTGAGGAGGTGACGGATATGGCCCGCAGCGTACGCGCCGAAGTGGTTTCGTCAACCTTCGACGAACCGGCTGAGCGTCACGTCAAGATCGCAAACATCGTACTGGAAAAAGCAAAACGCATGGTGGAGTGCGGTCACGACGTAGTGATCCTGCTCGACTCGATAACCCGTTTGGCGCGCGCCTATAATACTGTTGCGCCTGCTTCGGGTAAAATATTATCCGGCGGTGTGGACGCCAACGCCCTGCACAAGCCGAAGCGTTTCTTCGGTGCGGCGCGTAACATCGAAGACGGTGGTTCGTTAACGATCATCGCCACCGCGCTTACGGAAACCGGCTCGAAGATGGACGAGGTGATCTTTGAAGAATTCAAAGGTACGGGTAACATGGAATTGCAGCTCGACCGCAAACTGTCCAACAAGCGTATATTCCCGGCTATCGATATCACCGCTTCAAGTACCCGCCGCGACGACTTGCTGCTTGATCGTGAGACCCTGCAGCGCGTTTGGATATTGCGCAACCACCTGGCCGATATGAATTCGCAGGAGGCGATGGAATTCCTGCAAAGCCAGATCAGGGGCACCAAAACCAACGAGGAATTCCTGATCTCGATGAATTCTTAATACCTTTGTATTGTGGAGGTGAAAAGATAAAGGTGAAGGGTAAAATGTATAAACCTTTCACCTTTTCCCTTTCGCCTTTTACCTTATAATCGTACTTTCGGGTCGGAAATGAAAAAACGCATAAGTAAACATGTCCCCAATGCTATCACTTGTGCTAACCTGTTTAGCGGCTGCGTAGGTATCGTTTTTGCTTTCCAGGATCAGTTGGTCTTCGCAGCCTATGCCTTGTTCCTGGCAGCCATATTTGATTTCTTTGACGGATTTGCTTCACGCGTATTGAAGTCATTTTCGGGCATTGGGAAAGATCTGGATTCGCTGGCAGACATGGTTAGTTTCGGCTTCCTGCCCTCGGCTATCCTGTACGAGATGTTTCTCGAATCGCCGCAAACGCCGGATATCAGTCCTTATATCAATTTCGCGGCATTCCTGATATCCGTATTCTCAGCTTTGCGGCTGGCCAAGTTCAACAATGACACCAGGCAGGCCGACAGCTTCATTGGTTTGCCGACGCCCGCCAATGCAATCTTTATCGCCTCGCTGCCGATGATCCTCGAACATCATCGCAACTTTTCAAAATATATCCTGAACCAGTATGTTTTGACCGGACTTGTATTGGTAATGGGCACTCTGCTGGTAGCGGAGATACCGATGATGTCGCTCAAATTCAAAAACCCGGACTTCCAGAAGAACATCTACCGTTATTTGTTGCTGATGTTTTCGGCTATTTTGATACTATTTTTTAAATTTACCGCGGTTCCGGTAGTCATACTGATGTACATCGTACTGTCGGTAATTCAATCGAAATTTTCTAATCAAACCGTCATGAGCGGTCACCATAAACAAGGCAAGCGCTCCTGATCGTTAAATAAATATTAAAAATGAAAAAGTTCCAGGCCGAAATTGACGTAATGCCCAAAAAAGAGATCCTTGATCCGCAAGGAAAAGCTGTAACCGGAAGTATGAAAAACCTGGGGCTGTCAGAAATCCATAATGTGCGCATCGGCAAGCACATCTCGCTCGAGGTCGAAGCCGACAGCGAAGCTACCGCAAACGCCAAAGTGGAGCAAGCCTGCAAAAACCTGCTGGCTAACCTCATCATGGAAAGCTATCATTTCAGCGTAAAGGAAGTTTAAAGCTCTGCTTCTTTTTCAGCCCTCAGTTTGGTAAGCACGTCCATGCTTTGGCTGATCAGCTCTTCGGCCTGGCTGAACTTGGTTGATATAATTGCGGGATCTTGCCCGCCTGCCTTGCACAACTGTTCGATTTCCTGCAAAAGTTCCTGCGAGATCGTCATGCCGAAGAAACCCATCGATGGTTTCAATTTATGCGCCGCCGCAGCAGCAGATGGCCAGTCAGACGAGTTTAACGCATTCGCGATAGCATTCAACATCTCAGGGGCCTGTTGCAGAAGCATATCGATAGACTCTATTACAAATTCGTTACTGCCGTCGGCAATTTCATATAAAAAAGTGAGGTCAAGATCCTGGTCAGAAGGCGTCACGGGCATTAATAAATTTAAGGGTCAATTCAAAATTATAACTTTTTTACGTGCAAGTCGCTTTTAAGTTCACTTTTCAATTCAGTAATATTTTTACGCAGTACCGGGTGAACGAAGTCGGGCGCAATTTCAGCCAGAGGTGCAAGGGTAAACATCCGTTTATGCATTTCCGGATGTGGTATGGTCAGTTCATCCGCGTCAATTATCTCCGATGCGTAAAACAGGATATCGATATCGATGATCCTCGATCCCCACTTCACCTCGCGTTTACGGCCCAGGGCCTTTTCGATATTTAATATTTTGTATAATATTTCCTTAGGCGGGATATCGGTTTGCAATGCTATAACTTGGTTCAAATAATCAGGCTCGTCCGTTTTCCCCCATGATTGCGTCTCATAAACTGACGACCTGTTGATCACCGGAGCTATTTCTTTCCCGATCAGCGCTATAGCCTGCTGCAAGTAAGCTTGCCGGTCGCCCAAATTACTCCCCAGCAATAAAAAAACATCATTCATTCGTTGTAACAAATATTATAGATTTAGCTCTCAATGTTATACATAGCTAAATGCTAATTTTGCATAGGTAAAAGATTTAAAGTACTTAATGAAACAATTCTTCAAATTTGTTTTCGCCACGATGGTGGGGATCATATTAACCAGTATCATTTTTATCATAATCATAATCGGGATACTGGTGGCGGCGAGCGGCGAAAAACATATTGATGTAGATCAGGATTCCGTTCTCCATATCAATTTGAACGCCCGAATTCCCGAGCGCACACCGCATAATCCGTTAGAAGGCCTCGGTTTCCTGGGTATCGAGAGCGAAAAAGTTATCGGCCTGAACGATATCCTGGCCAATATCAAACGAGCTAAAACCGATCCGAATATCAAAGGCATTTTCCTCGACGAAAGCTATCTTCTTTCCGGGCAGGCTACAACTGAGGAAATTCGTAATGCGCTGATCGACTTTAAGCATTCGGGCAAATTTATTGTTGCTTATTCGGAAGTTTATACGCAAAGCTTTTATTACTTAGCGTCAGTAGCGGACAAGATATATATCAATCCAAAAGGCATATTTGAATTCAGGGGCTTCAGTTCGCAGATCACCTTCCTGAAAGGAACGCTAGATAAACTGGGCATTGAGGCACAAGTAATAAAAGTGGGGACGTATAAAAGCGCAGTGGAGCCTTTTGTATTAACCAAAATGAGCCCGGCAAACCGCGAACAGGTTACCTCCTACCTTGGTTCGCTGTATGATCATTTTCTTACCGGCATCAGCGAAAGCCGCAAGATGAATAAAGATTCGCTGTTTGATGTTGCCAATAATATGCGAATCCAGTTCCCTGAAGACGCGATGAAATATCACCTGGTTGACGGGATGAAATATCGTGATGAGGTGCTGGACGAATTGAAGGAGCGCACGGATGCCGCTTCAAAATCTGATCTGCATAGCGTCGAACTCGCGGATTATACCAATGCGGCCGATAAGCCCGACAAAAAAATATCGAAAAACCATATAGCGATCATCTATGCCTCAGGCGAAATACAAGGCGGCGACGGCGACGAAAACACGATTGGCTCGGACAGAATTTCAGAGGCGCTGCGCAAAGCGCGACTGGACGATAACGTTAAAGCGGTGGTTTTGCGTGTAAACTCACCGGGTGGCAGTTCGTTAGCTTCGGACGTGATATGGCGCGAAGTATATCTGACGAAAAAAGTAAAACCAATTATCGTTTCTATGGGCGATTTAGCGGCATCCGGCGGATACTATATTTCCTGCGCTGCTGATTCAATCTATGCCGAACCGAACACGCTGACAGGTTCTATCGGCATTTTCGCGATCATCCCTAACCTGCAAAAACTGTTCAACGATAAACTCGGTATGACTTTCGACGGTGTGAAAACCGGCAAATATGCCGACCTCGGCGATGTAAGCAGACCGTTATCGCCTGAAGAAAAAGCTATCCTGCAAAATAATGTGAATCGCGGCTATGATGAATTTACCAAAGCTGTTGCCGCTGGACGCCATAAAAGCCAGGCTTATATCAATAGTATCGGGCAGGGCCGCGTGTGGACCGGCTCACAGGCTGTCAAGATCGGTTTGGTGGACAAACTGGGCAATATCAACGACGCGATCAAAAGCGCGGCGAAAATGGCAAATCTCAAGAATTACACACTATTTGGCTATCCTGAACAGAAAAGTATTTTTGCCAGACTGGGCAGCAGTATGAC
>JAFDZL010000186.1 GCA_018266935.1 Bacteroidota bacterium
CAACGGGTTTATTCTTGTCGAAATCGTAGGCGCGGGTGACCACTTTGATGGAACCATCGGCATTAAGCGAATATTCGTCGGTCACGTTTTTCAGCTTTTTTTCGATGTTGTTGGGCAGGCGGGCTACCTCGTTCCATTTGCCCATATATTTTGATTTGTCAAAAGGCTGCACGATGGCGCTGTTAGGTATTTTGCTTTTGGGCCACAGCGCGTAGGTGATGCCCGCCGCCGCAGCGCCGGCCGCGAGCGCGACAAGCCATTTTTCCTTTTTTTCCATACCGATGTAAACGTATAGCCGGGTTTTTGGTTCAGGCTAAAGATACAAACGAAAAGCGGATGGTAATATTTTATTAGTCCGGAAGTCCGCGTAAGTCCGGAAGTCCGAAAGAAAATTAGGACCAAAAACTAAGTTATGTCATTTCGACGAGGTACGAGGAGAAACCTTATACTACCTGCATGGTGGATTACCGTCCTGGCGTATAAGGTTTCTCCTCACGCCTACATCATATGCCCGTTTTGTTCGTCGAAATGACATGGTTTTTTAGTTTGAAGGCAACATCACCGTAAACTCTGATCCTTCTCCTTCCTTGCTCTCCACATTGATTTTCCCGCCATGCCCCTTTACCACAATATCATAGCTTAAAGATAAACCTAATCCGGTGCCTTCCCCTGTTGGTTTAGTGGTGAAGAAAGGCTGCATGATCTTGTCTTTGATCGCATCGGGAATGCCGTTTCCATTGTCTTTCACTGAAATGATCACCGAACCGTTTTGCTGCGCGGTACTGAGCTCAACTTCCGGTTTATATCCGGCCCCGGCTGTTTTTGCTTTCTGCTGAACGGCATAAAAAGCATTGTTGATCACATTCAGCAACACCCGGCCAATATCCTGCGGAACAGCTTCAACTTTAGGTAGGTTTGCATCGAAATGGGTAATGAGCTCAGCATTGAAATCTTTATCTTTTGCCCTTAAACCATGATAGGCTAACCGCAAATATTCATCAGCGAGCGCATTGATGTCAGTCGGTTCCTTTTGTCCCGAAGATGTGCGGCTATGCTGCAGCATGCTTTTCACAATAGCGTCGGCGCGTTTGCCGTGGTGGCGTATCTTTTCAAGGTTTTGTTTTATGTCCTCTGAAATGGCTATCGCTTCATCCTTGTCGCCATTTTTTAACTCCGTTTGCATCTCGTCGACAAGTTCGGTGCTTACGTCAGAAAAGTTATTGACGAAATTCAGCGGATTTTGTATCTCATGGGCAATGCCGGCTGTCAGTTCACCCAGGGAGGCCATTTTCTCGGATTGGATCAGTTGGGTTTGGGTGGATTGCAATTCATTCAATGTAGTTTCTAAACTATCAC
>JAFDZL010000187.1 GCA_018266935.1 Bacteroidota bacterium
AAAAATTCGTCCGGCGCTTGTGATAGACCTTGGCGTCCGGTATCAGCCCGATCTTAAATCCCGCCGAGCGGATGCGGATGCTGTATTCCAGGTCCTCCGCCGCGCGGGTAATGATAAAACCACCTACGGTTTCCCATGCTTTTCGTGATACGCCCATATTAAAGCTGCGCGGCGTAAAATCACCGATACCTTTTTTTCGCCCGCGGATGCCGCCCGTGGTGAAAGGCGAGGTCATGCTGTAGCTGATAGCCTTTTGCACCGGTGTGAATGAAGGGTGCGAGTCGTCCGGGCCGCCATAGGCATCCAGCCAGTTGGTTTGCAGGTAGTTATTTACAATTTCGAAATAGTTTGGCGGGATCAGGCAGTCGGAATCGAAGATCACAAAGTAGTCGCCTTTGGCGCGCTCAAAACCGTAATTCCTCGTAAAACCCTGGCCTTCGTTGTGCTTTTTGAAATACCGAACATCCAGTTTGCCTTCGAAGCTTTTCACAATGTCTTCCGCATCGTTCACCGATCCATCCTCGATCACCAAAACCTCGAATTGCTTATAGGTTTGATCGAGCAATGTTCCCAGCAGTTCCTTGATTTCCTGGGGGCGGTTGTAAAGCGGTATGATGACGGAGAAGAGCATTTTTTAGATTTGAGATATGAGATGTGAGATATGAGACAAGTTTGGCAGGTATGAGTTTATATCCCTTGCAGATTTTACTATCTCAGATCTCATATCTCAAATCTCACGTCTCGATTAAATCGTTTCCTCAACCTGGTAATGGTTCCTGTCGTGTGAACCGCGGGCGACGAGTTCGGCGACGAAGCCTGTGAGGAACAGCTGCGAACCAAGGATAATGGCCACCAACGCGATATAAAATAAAGGCTGTGCCGTTATATCCCTGAATTTTAAGCCATGTGCTATGTCGTAAAGCTTGTCGGATATCATCCAGATGGTAATGAACAAACCGGTAAGGAAACTCAATACACCCATCGAACCGAAAAAGTGCATCGGGCGCCGGCCAAACTTACCGACAAAAAATATCGACATCAGGTCGAGCAGGCCGTTGATAAAGCGGCTCATACCAAACTTGGTTTTGCCGTATTTGCGCGGGCGGTGTTCCACGATTTGCTCTCCAATTTTGGTGAAACCTGCCCATTTGGCTATCACGGGGATATAGCGGTGCATCTCCCCATATACCTCGATGTTTTTCACCACGGTACTGCGGTAAGCTTTCAGGCCGCAATTGAAATCGTGCAGATTCTTGATGCCTGACATACGGCGCGTAGCAGCGTTATATATCTTGGTCGGAATGGTCTTGCTCAGCGGGTCATGACGCTTGGCCTTCCAGCCCGAAACCAGGTCGTAATTGTCTTCGGTAATGCGGCGATACAGTTCGGGTATTTCGTCGGGGCTGTCCTGTAGGTCGGCATCCATAGTGATCACCACGCGGCCTTGCGTGGCACCAAAACCGACGTTCAATGCTGCCGATTTACCATAATTCCGCCTGAATTTGATGCCCCTGATGTTTGAGTTGCCTTGACGCAGCTTCAGGATCATATCCCACGAGCCATCATTGCTGCCGTCGTCCACCAGGACGACTTCGTAACTGAAATTGTTGTCGGCCATTA
>JAFDZL010000188.1 GCA_018266935.1 Bacteroidota bacterium
AGTTTAGCAGTAGATCAATACATTTCAAAGACGGAAAGCAGCATTTACGCCATGACGCCTTACATCATCGAAGAACGCGAAATGCGAATGGCGCAGATGGACGTATTCTCGCGCCTGATGATGGACCGCATCATTCTCCTTGGCGCAGCCATAGACGACAATATCGCCAATATCATCCAGGCGCAATTACTGTTCCTCCAGTCTGCCGATTCAAAGCGCGACATCCAGATGTATATCAATTCGCCCGGGGGATCGGTTTATGCCGGGTTTGGCATTTACGACACGATGCACCTGATCAGCCCAGATGTGGGTACCATTTGCACAGGTATGGCGGCTTCTATGGCGGCGGTATTATTGTGCTCAGGCGCGACGGGAAAGCGAGCTGCCCTCACTCATTCGCGCGTTATGCTGCACCAGCCGCTGGGCGGCGTACAAGGCCCGGCATCAGACATCGAGATCACCGCCCGTGAAGTGTTAAAAGTGAAAAAGGAGCTTTATACCATCCTCGCCAAACACAGCGGGCAGGAATATCAAAAGATACATGACGTTTCGGACCGTGATTTCTGGATGATCGCCCAGGAAGCGAAGGAATTCGGTATTGTCGACGAAGTGCTGGGCAACGTATAGTCACTGGTCATCTGCATGACAGGCAAAACATGGCTTACATGGTTTACACTTTTTGGCATATTTTAAAGTTAAGTAATTGACAATCAACTATTTAACTTTTTATCCTGTAAACCATAAATCAATGCGCCGCACCAACAGCTTCTGTGTCGGCTTCCACTTTATCTTTAATAGTTCTGCGTCCTATAAACAGGACCAGCGAGGAAATAACTGCGGCAACTGCCATAATAGCTGCCAGGGGAACGGCGGATTTCCCGCTGAATATTCCCATGGCGGATGAAGAAACCGACCCGAGCCCAAGCTGCATGGCACCTAATAAAGCCGAGGCAACGCCCGCATTTCGGCTGAAAGGCGCCATAGAAAGCGCGGAAGTATTGGGATTGGTGAGGCCGACGAAGAATAACGTAAAAAAGATCATGGCTATAGTTCCTGCGAGGCCGAACCAGCCGTTGATCGCACCGATGAGGAAAACGCCTGAAAACAGTACCTGGCATACTGCCGACACGGCCACGATCTGTTCGCTTTTGAATTGTCTTAACAACCGGGTGTTGATCTGTCCCGCTCCGATAAAACCAACCGCTATGCCGGCGAAAGCCCAGCCAAATTCGCGTTTGCCCAATCCAAATACGTCCATAAATACCAGCGGCGAACCCGCAACGTAGGCAAACAAGGCGCAAAAAGCCACCGAGCCCGAGATAGCATAAGTGTAAAACTGGGCGTTACGGATGACCGATAGGAAATTATTGATGATAGACCCGGGCTTTAACGAATACGATTTGTCTGGTTTATAACTTTCGGGAAGGGCGAAGATCGAGGCCAATAAAACCATCACCGCGATAGCAAGCAAAACCACAAACACAGCCCGCCAGCCAAAAGCCAGGGTAAGATAGCTTCCGGCGGTTGGCGCCAGTAACGGCGAAGCCCCCAATACGACGAAAAGCAGCGCGTACACCTTGGCGATATCGCTTACGGGGAAAAGGTCGCGCACCATGGCGATACAGGCCACCTGCGCCGCGCACCCGCCCAGCGCCTGGAACAGGCGCATAGCGATAAGCATATTAACCGACCCGGACAGGAAACACCCAACCGACGAAATAATATAAAGGCCCAATCCAAAATACAACGGCACCTTACGCCCGAACCGGTCCATCAACGGACCGTAGATCAGCTGACCGAAAGCCAGGCCAATAAAATAGCTCGACAGCGAAAGGTCAACCCGTGAACTGACCGTATGGAGCGATTTAGCTATATCGCCGAATGCCGGCAGGTACATATCGATAGAGAACGGACTGAGCGCGATCAGGAAACCGAGGATCAATACGAGGAATACATAACGTTTTTTTGTCATAATAATAAGCGGACGACCCGAAGATCGTTCCAATTTTTGTTTTTAAAAATAATAGGATTGTTATAATTTGATTTTTCATCGTTGTTTGGACAAAGACGATCAACGGTTCCTCTTTAGGACATTTGATCAGAATGCCTTTACCTATGGCGACCAACGATCCTCGTGAAATGGACGCCGGCCATGGGAAAAACCAAACTTTTGTTATTACTTTTAGCGCTGCAGCTTTTTAACCTAAATAACGCCGTTCCATGGTTTTACTGACTATCCTCTTTTGCATTATCCTGCTCGTGCTCTTAGTGAGCTGGCTGAAAATAAACCCTTTTATCGCTTTCCTTATTGTTTCTTTAACCGGGGGACTAATGCTGGGCATCCCGCTGGAAAAGGTTACCAAATCGGTTGAAAAGGGCCTTGGCGATACTTTTGGGAGCATAGCGATCATTATCTGCGTGGGCGCTATGATCGGTAAGCTGGTTGCCGCAAGCGGCGCCGCGCAACGGATAGCAGGGGTACTGGTAAACGGTTTCGGCATAAAGCACATCCAGTGGGCGCTGATGATCGTGGGATTCATCATCGGCATACCATTGTTTTATGAGACGGGTTTCGTATTGATGATACCGCTTATTTTTTCAGTGGTCTATCGGTACAAGCTGCACGCCGTTTATATTGGTTTGCCGATGCTCGCGGCGCTGTCGGTAACGCATGGCTTCCTGCCTCCGCACCCGTCCCCTACTGCGCTGGTAAGTACATTCCATGCCAATATGGGCAAAACGCTGATCTATGGCTTAATGCTTGCAGTTCCGGCCATCATTGTTGCCGGACCTGTACTTTCCAGGACGCTTAAAAAGATCCAGGTTCATCCGCTGGCCACTTTTATAGCCGAGGAAATGCCGGAGGAGAAACTTCCCGGAACCTTCAACAGCTTTTTCACCGCGCTGCTGCCGGTAATGCTGCTGATCATCTCGACTGTCTATCTGAATTTCGACCACAGCCAGGGTATCGTCCACCGTATCGTAATGTTTCTTGGCGATGCACCGATCGTCATGCTCATATCGCTCTTTGTCGCTACCTATACACTGGGCGTCAGGCAGGGTATGGACATGAAGCATATCGGGAGCAATTTCGGTCATGCGGTAAAAGATGTATCGCTGATCTTACTCATCGTAGCCGGTTCGGGTGCCTTCAAGGCTGTCCTAACTGATAGCGGAGCCAATAAGGATATTGCCACCTTGCTCCAAAGCTTTCACTTGCAGCCGCTGGTTCTTGGCTGGCTCATTGCGGCTATTATTCGTATCAGCCTGGGTTCGGCGACGGTCGCCGGCTTGACTACGGCAGGTATCATTTCGCCGCTGGTTTTGCACGACCCATCGATCAACCCCAATTTAATGGTGCTCGCCGTGGGTGCCGGCAGCCTTACCTGCTCTCACCTCAATGACGGTGGTTTCTGGCTTTTCAAAGAGTATTTCAACCTGTCGATCAAAGACACTTTACGATCGTGGACGGTGATGGAGACTACCGTGTCGATCATTGGGTTGACTGGGGTCCTGGTATTGAATGCCGTGATCAGTTAATTTGTGATTACTTGTCATCATTAAAGCTCCTTTTAGGATTTAGAGTTTAGAATTTAGAAATTATTAACAATATGAAAAACAAAACATACGGCATTATCGGCCTGGGCAAAATGGGCCTGAACCTGGCCTTGCAGGCAACAGAGAAAGGATATGCCATTATCGGGTATGATAAACATGCACCATCAGTAAGCCAGCCAAACCTCATGTTAGCCGGCAGCTTGCAGGACCTCGTCAGTAAGTTACCCAAGCCACGAAAAATTTTCATTTATATACCAGCCGGCAAAGCAGTTGATATTGTCATAGGTGAACTGACGCCCTTCCTTGACAAGGGTGATATCATCATCGACGGCGGAAATTCGTATTGGGGCGACAGTATCCGCCGCGCTGAAAAGTTAAAAGAACAGGGATTCTACCTGATCGACTGCGGCACCAGCGGCGGTACGAGCGGCGCGCGCAACGGCGCTTGCTTTATGATCGGTGGAGACAAGGAGGCCGTCAGCCATATTGAAGGGTTATTGAAAGATCTGGCCGTTCCGAACGGCTACACGCATTGCGGGGCGCCTGGTTCGGGGCATTTTGTTAAACTGGTGCACAACGGCATTGAATTCGGTATGCTGCAGGCTATAGGCGAGGGCATGGACCTGCTGGAGCATTACCGCGAAAAACTCAATATCAGCGAAATATTATATACCTGGAACCACGGCTCCGTCGTGCGCAGCTGGCTCATCGAGCTGATGAAGAAATTGTACGACGAAAAACAAGGCTTTAATGTGCCATCATATGTGGAAGATACCGGCGAAGTGAACTGGCTGGTGAGCGATGCCATGCGTATGGAAGTTTCCATACCGGTGATCTCTCAATCCGTAATGCAGCTTATCGCATCAAGGGATAAAGATCATACCTCGCCAAAAGCGATCGCGATGATGCGTAACGGTTTCGGCGGACACCCCTTCGGTACTGATGCTGGTATCGAGCATGAAAGGCATTATGGCCGTGTAGGTGGGTATGAAGAAGAAAAATGATATGCGGATGTAGATGTACAGATGGCAAAACTTATCATCAACTGGTTTGAACAGCCAGTTTGCGCTTGTTGATAAACGCCTTTACGATATTGATGAAATCCGCCAGGTCGAAAGGCTTGGTGATATAACCATCGGCGCCTGCTTCTTCCTTGATGGCTTCTATGTCGAGGTTGGCCGACATCAGGATCACTGAGGTACCCTTTAACTGATCATTATTTTTGATGTACTTGCAGATATCTTTCCCGTGGTAGCCATCCAGGTTCAGGTCGAGCAGCACCACATCGGCATCGGCGTCATTAACCTTTTTTTCAAAGCCATTAAATGCACAATGGCTCGCAACTTCGTAGCCTTCATCCTCGAGGATCATAGTAGCTATATCAACGATATCCTGCTCGTCTTCAATGATCAGTACCTTCTTCATCAGCTTGATTTAACTGATATGTGTACGCAACTGAAAACATGAAAGTTGTGATAAAATCAAGATTCCGCCAAAACAACTATAACCTTTTGCCCGCCAGTTCCGTTTATAGGTAAAAATCCTAAAGTTGAGAACAATTATTTCATTGGCCCCCACCCAGATCTGCACCACCTGCGGAGAGCCTTTCCAGTACCGGAGGCACAGGAGCTTTGTTCTCAAAGCAATTTCATACGTTGCCGATATACGCAAGTATTATTGCCACAATTGCAAGATCACTTATTACGTTTATATGGGATCGGATTTGAAGGTACCTTCCGCTATCCGGTCGCATAAGCATTGACCCCTTTTTATTTCGACAGGTAAGTGAGCTGCCCTAAATGGGTGCTCAGGTGATTGGTGCGATTGATGATGATATTGAGCTTATTGCGATGAGGCTCTTTGGCGAAGTCTTCGTCCGATACGGAGTTATGTCTTTTGAACCATTCGTCAGGCTGTGTTGCGTTGATATGTTCATCGAGTATCGCACTTACCTGTTTCCAGCATATGCGCAGGTCACCTATCAGTGGCTTTGGCAGGCCTGACTTATCGGGATTATCAACAAATACTTCATCAAGCTGGGGGTATAATCTTTCCCTGAAACCCAATATCGTAAACATGGCGTCGTGCACCGCTGCCATATGGCCCAGCAAGTAAACGCCCGTATTGCGGCCGGGCGCGGTTTCAGCCGATAATTCTTCGTCGGTCAGTTTATCAAATAAAGCGGTGAGGCGCGAATTTTGCGTTTGCCAGTTCGACAAAACCATTTTGATAAATATCGCCCTTGTGTCGTGTTGAGTGTTTTCCATACTTGGTGTACTAGGTTTCAGGCCAAATATCCATGTCCGTTCTGAAAGTAATAACACGCTTTTGTAAACTTTCAGGGGCAAGGTTTTTCAATTAACTTTAGCATGCTATGAAAGCTTTAGTATGCACCAGGCCCGGAAGTTTCGAATACCGGGATATTCCCGATCCCAGTCCGCAACCTCAACGCACTATCATCAAGACAAAACGGGTTGGCATCTGCGGCACCGATCTGCACGCTTATGAAGGTACGCAGCCCTACTTTAATTATCCGCGGATACTGGGGCACGAATTGGCGGCAGAGATCATTCAAACCGATGCACCGGACTTTGAACCAGGTGAAGCGGTCACCATAATTCCTTACTTCAATTGCGGGGTTTGTATCGCCTGCCGGTCGGGTAAACCAAATTGTTGTGTGTCGCTTAAAGTTTGCGGCGTACATATTGACGGCGGCATGGCCGAATATCTTTCAGTGCCGTCTTCGGCTTTGGTTCATGCTGATGGGTTGGACCTTGATGAGCTAGCCCTTGCCGAACCGCTGGCGATCGGCGCGCATGGTGTAAGAAGAGCGGCTGTGAAAACAGGCGAATTCGTATTGGTTATCGGGGCAGGACCTATAGGCTTAGGCACGATGGAATTTGCGCGGATAGCCGGCGGCAAGGTTATCGCTATGGATGTTAATCAAACCCGTCTTGCTTTTTGCAGAGATAAAATCGGTATAGAATATACCGTCGATGCTAGAAACGATGCTGCTTCGCAACTAAAAGACATCACGCATGGCGATATGCCCGCGGTTGTAATTGACGCTACCGGTAACCTGAATGCGATCAATATAGGTTTTCAATATCTCTCGCATGGAGGCCGTTATGTCCTTATTGGTTTGCAGAAAGGCGATATTAACTTTGGTCATCCTGAATTTCACAAACGTGAAGCCACACTAATGAGCAGCCGGAACGCGACCCGCGCTGATTTTGAAGAAGTAATGAAGGCCTTGAAGGAAAAGCTGGTGGACCCGCTAACTTATATCACTCACCGGGTAAGCTTCGACCAGGTAAAAGATGAATTTCCGAACTGGCTCAAACCCGAAAACAACGTCATCAAAGCGGTCACTGAATTACCGTAGTACGCTGAAAATGTGTGGAATTACTACGCACCACTTGCAGACATATGGGGAGTTGTTTGGACATTAAGGGACACCAGAGCCGGGGTAAAACGTCTTTCCAAATGTTCATTTCCATTGGCGTAAACCAATGGAATTAACCATAGATTATACTATCCACGCAATTAGAAAATATATTATAATTAACAATTAATTTCATTGGCTCAGTACTCAAATAGGGTAACCAATAATTAATTGAATAATTATAACTTACTATATTTCAATTAGTTAAAATTGTTTATATATATTTGGTATAGCATTTGTCCCTACGCTTTCCAGGTAAATCCCCTATAGTTTTAAATTGTTTATTGAAACCAAAATCACATCAAAAAATGAAACGTATTATTCTTCTGACCTCGGCGCTGTTCGTCTTCGCTTTGACCACCCAGGCACAAAACAAGGTCGATAATGCTGTTAATAGAGCAAACAATGCCGTTAACAGCGCGAACAACAGCGTAAACAATGCCGGCGCAACTGCCCAGAACGCAGTAGGCACCGCACAAAACACGGCCACCCAGGTTAAAGGTGTCGCAGACCAGGTAGGTAGCTTGTTCGGCGCTAAAAAGAAGCCTGTAAGCTCAGTGCTGATCAAGGTTCCGGGCGCCAACCGGGCCAAGATCAAAGATCTTGCCGCTGTCCTCAAAACCATCAACGGCGTAGATGGCAAAGATGTTGACTATGATGATGCGGCGCAAACCATCACCATTGGCACTTACAAAGGCAAATTAAATGATCTGCTGGACGAAATTGAAAAGAAGGCCCCGACGGTTACTGACAACAATGCCAGCACATCAAAGGCTGACAACAGCATAACGATTACCGGTCTGTAAGAAAAAAAATAATTTATAGGAAGGTCAGTAGCCAAACGCTGCTGACCTTTTTTATTTACAGGTCCAGCCGAACACCTTGTTCAGGATAAGTGAGATGGAGGCCGAGATCATTTTCCGCGGCTAATTCCTGCTTTATCCTTTCGATACTTTTTTGCGGAGGTTTAACGTGTGTCAAGATCAGATTAAAACCTTTCAACGAACCGGGGCCGGACAACTTTTCCAATTGATGCAATTCAGTCAACAGCCATTTGGGAGTCAGATGCCCGAAAAGCGATTTATCCGGTTGCTCGTCCGGGAACGACACTTCGATCATGATGGCCCTGAGTTTTTTATCTTTTATCAACGGCGCTGCAGCCTGCCATACC
>JAFDZL010000189.1 GCA_018266935.1 Bacteroidota bacterium
GGGGCTGCAGGCCTTCATCAGCGATGACTTTTATCTTCGGGAAGGTGATCTCGGGGAAAAGCGAGGTCTGCATCTTGGAATAGACGAACAGACCGCTCATGATGATGAGCGCCAGCACCAGGCTCAGCGGTTTTTTATGCGATATGAAAAAGTCCCTGATCGGCGTCATTGCTCGGTGATTTTTACTTTGGCAGTGTCAGTCAGTCCATAATTGCCGGTGACGACGATCTTATCGTTAGCGGAAAATTTGGGTGATAATATTTCTATCCGGTCTCCTGTTTCAATACCTTTTTTTACCGGGACCTTCACCGCTGTAGTGGCGTTGATCATTTTCATTACCCAAAAGTCGGTTTGGGTCTCGTTAGCCAGCACCGCCTCTTTGGGCAGCGATTGGGTATTGCTTTTTTCCGACTTGACGATGCGCGCTTTTGCGACAAGATTTTCAGGTATTTGTTCCCCTGAATTCACCTTCAGTACCACCGCTTGCGTTTGTGCCACGGTATCTACCGAGGGCATAAATGAAGCGACGTTCGCGTCTAATTTTTGTCCCCCCGGTAAGGTAAGTTGTATTCTTTCACCTCTGTTTACATACTGTCTTAACTCGTAAGGCAATTGCATCAAAAAGACGAAGCTTGAACGGTCGCTCATAGTCGCCAGCGCCTCGCCGTCCTGCACGTAATCACCCATCTGGTGGTTCATCTGCGAGATATAGCCATGTTTTGATGCTTTGATTTGGTTGGTGCCCGAAAATTTGAACGTGGTATCCAATACGTTAATGCTGTTGCCGATGGCCTGAGCTTCCTTGGTTTTAATCACAAACAGTGTTTGTCCCTGGTTTACCTGCTGCCCCTGCTGTACGTTCACTTTAACGATGTAACCGTTTGCATTGGATTTGATGTAATTTTTCTGGAGGAAAGCCGAAGTCGCGTTAAGATCGACATAATCGGCCATCGATTTCTGATCGACCGTTGTCACTGTAACCGGCGTTTGGGCCTGCACCTTAGAAGTATCGTCATCGTCGTCCGACTTTTTACCGCCGCCGCATGCTGCCAGGCAGATCATCAACGCGACCATCGATATGATCGGCCAGGCCAGGGAATATCGGTTAATTCGTTTTTTCATTTTACTTGTTCCAGTAATTTAACTGATTGACCAATTGCAACTTATTGACGGTGGTTTGCATGAACAGGTTCTTTACGCTCAAATAGTTATTAATAGCAAGTATCAGATCGGCTATTTTAAGGTCGCCGGTTTGCATCAGCTCTGTATCAACCTTAATCAGCGCCTCATCGTATTTGATCTGCTCGTCTATCTGTGCGAAAAGTTTATTGGTTTCGTTTATTTGTTGGTTCAATTGGTCTATTTGCTGCCTGTACTGCCTGGTGTAAAAGAATTTGTAATACTGGCGGGTTTCTTCCTGCAGCTGGACCTTTTTGTGCAATAAGCCGCGCTGCCCGCCATCATAAATGGGTATGCTGATGTTAAATCCAAAGCTGCTACCGAAATTCTTTGCAGGCTGCGTGAAATCGGTATTATAACCTGCATCGGCAAAAATGGTTGCTTTTGGTTTATAGGTGTAATCGATCAGTGCGTTGCTGTTTGCCAGCCGGAGGCTGTCGAGCCTGAATTTGCGAAAGAATATGCTGTTTTCAGGATATGGCAATACGCCCCGGTCGATTTTTGGCTCGGCCAGCGCAACTGAAGCTGTATCAGTGACCCCGGCAAGGTAATTCAATGTCGCAAAATCTGATTTATACTGAATACGCGCCTGCATCAATTGTATTTGCTGCTGCTTCAGTGTGACTAAAAAGGCAAGATAATCGCTCTGCCTGTACACGTTGCTTTGGGTGAGCTTCTTGAGCACTTGTTCTTCTTTGTCGAGCAGCTCAATTATTGTTTGAGTGAATTTCAACTGCTCAAGGTCACCGTAAGCAGTAATATATTGGCCTATTACGGCCTTTTTCAAATCCTGGACGGAAAGCTGTGAGGCATTGATCAGCGAATCTTGCTGTAAAGCAATTGTTTGCAATTGCGCGGTGCGATAATTCCTGCCAATGATCTGCTGGTTAACACCAACCAGGGCGCTAAGGGTATTCACATTGGTTATAGCTCCCGCATAGCCGAAGCCATCGATCACCGGTGCGAACAGGCCGGCGCTGGTGCCGGTTACTTGTGGTCTTAAGCCGGCCCGCAGGCGCATACTATCGAGTTTGGCGGACGAAACCTGGTTCCTGAGGTCTTTCAGCAGCGGGCTGTTTTTTTCAGCGAGCTCAATGTAGTGATCCAGGTTGTAAGTCTGTGAAAATGAAACAGTGTAGGCCAGTAAAAGGACAATAACGCCGATGATCCGTTTCATCAAAAATCAGGTATTTTGGGGTTGGTGTCGCTAAAATAAAGATTTAATTCTGGAAAAATTTGGGACGTATATTCAAAATATCACCGTGAAAATGTGCAGGCCGGTTATAAAATCATACCGCAGGTCGTATCCTAAGTTCTCGCATATCTGCTGAGAGATGGTCAACCCTAAGCCGTTTCCTTCGGACGACGCCGACTTATGGAAGCGTCTGAAAAGGTTTTCGCTTCGTAACGCGGTATTCTCGCCGGTATTTTGTATCGATAGTTTTACGCCGTCAAGTTTGATTCTGATCTCGCCGTCGGCGTGGTTATGCCTTATTGCGTTGCTCAGCAGATTATTCAGCAGCACATCCACCAGGTAAGGATTGGTAAGCAGCATTTTATCCTGCAGATCGCAGGTTACTTTTAGCCCTTTATCCTGGAAGATCTCATCAAATTGCATCACCAATTCTTCAATTGCCACTTTAAGGTTAATGTCCTGTTCACTGCCGAGCAGGTGGTTTTCGATCTTTACCAATAATAACAACGACTGATTAAGCCTTGTTAACCGGGATACCGCCCCGTAAAGATCGCTCAGAAGCTTGCTTTGCTGCTGGCTGAAATTATCGGTTTGCAGCAGCGTGTCGAGCTTGGAGTTGATCACCGCAATGGGCGTCAGTAATTCGTGCGAAGCATTTTCAGTAAATGTTTTCAGGTCCTTATAGTCGCTTTTGACCCTTGACGACATTGAGGTTACCACCTGGTTTAGCTCCCTGAATTCTTCTATCGATGTATCGATCTGCGCGATATCCTTATTGTCGGCTACATTGAACATGCGCAGTTCTTTGAGCAGCGCATGGAAAGGCTGCCAGAGCCGGTTCAGCAATAGCCGGTTGATCAAAAACAGGATGAGCAGCAGCAATAATATCACGCCTATGGTGATCAGGAAAATAACCTTGACCAGGTCTTCGGTTTCGACCGTTGATTTTACGATCAGCACCTTATAATATTGATTGCCCGCGGAAACCGAAGTGATCAGCCCGCGGCCCGATTCATAATGCTCGCCATGATGACGGTGCCTGTGATTAGGGTTGGGTGTTAATTTGTATAACGTGTCCAGAAATCTGCGCTGCACCGAACCCGCTGGGGCTTCATAGAATGATATTTGCTGATCGTTGGATTCGAAGACCTGCGGCAAGCGGTTGTTTTCCCGGGCATATTCGAATACTTCATTTTCTTCCACTTCGAGGTCTTTGTCAACATCACGGATCAATATAAAGTGTATAAAGAAATAGTAAACGATACCTGTTATGAGCATTACAACCACGGTGGTTGCCAGCGTCACCCTGTTATACCTGGTCAGCAGTTTCATTGATCGGTAAACTTATATCCCATGCCATAAGCCGCCTGGATGTAATCGTGGCTGCCGGCTTCCACCAGCTTTTTGCGGAGGTTTTTGATATGCGAATAAATGAAGTCAAAATTATTGGCCATGTCGATCCCGTCGCCCCAAAGATGCTCGGCGATCGCGTTTTTTGAGACTACTTTTCCTTTGTTCGCTATAAAGTAAAGCAATAGGGCGTACTCTTTGCGGGTAAGTTTCACCGCCTGGGTTTTCACCTTCACCGATTTCGCCAGCAGGTCGATAGCCAGTTCGTTAAACTGCAGGATATTATTTCCGCTGAATGACTTGCGCCTGATGATGGCCATGACACGGGCGCGAAGCTCGGACAAATGGAAAGGTTTTACCAGGTAATCGTCGGCGCCCAGGTCAAGTCCTTCGAGGCGGTCATCCAGCGAATTTCGCGCCGATATGATCAGCACGCCGTCGGGATAATTGTTTTGTTTAATGTCCTTCAGTATCTGGATGCCGTTACCGCCGGGAAGAGTGATGTCAAGCAATATGCAATCGTAACGGTAAACATTCACTTTCGCCATCGCTTCGGTATAATCGGAGGCCGTTTCACAAATATTACCCGCTTCGGTAAAATATTCTTCAATACTTTCGCGCAAACCTTTTTCGTCCTCAATGATCAGTATCTTCATGCCGTATTTTGCATAAATGTACAAACTCAATTTGGGATACATTTTGTATTATAGGGTTTGTACAGGATGTAAATCTTAATTTAGTCCGCAAGTCCGAAAGTCCGCGTAAGTCCGAAAGATTAATGAAATATGTAACCTTCTTTCGGACTTCCGGACTTACGCGGACTTCCCGACTCAATGAATAATTATTATGTGGTGGATATACGCGTTACTTTCAGCCCTTTTTGCGGCGCTGACGGCAATTTTTGCAAAAGTGGGTGTCAAGGGTATTGACAGCGACCTGGCTACGGCGATCAGGACGGTCATTATCCTGATGCTCGCATGGGGAATCGCCTTATATAAAGGCAGTGCGGAACACATGAGCAGTCTTAACAAAACTAACTGGATTTTTCTCGTCCTTTCGGGTTGTGCAACCGGCTTCTCGTGGATATTTTATTTCAAAGCCCTACAGGTGGGCCGGGTATCGCAGGTGGCTCCTGTCGATAAGCTCAGCGTGGCGCTTGCTATAATTTTGTCCGCTTTGTTTTTAAAGGAGCCGCTTACCGTGAAAACAATCTCAGGTGCTGTCCTTATCATTGCCGGTACGCTGGTGCTAATCTTCTGACTTAGTGTTAATGTAACAATTAAACTACGTTACGTGACATCCAGATTTAATCCAACATTTCTGCGCATTTTCGCGACCGATATGGAATTTAAGACCGGATTGAAATATTTATTTATACTTCTTTTTCTTGTAATATCCCTTGCTCCAAAGGCGCATGCGAGTGCTGACGACGATGTGGCGAGAGGCCAGTTAAGCGGTAAAGTGATCGACTCAGTTACCAAAGCGCCTGTTTCCTACGCCACTATAAGTATTTTCAAGCAGGGCAGCCCCACGCCGTTTAACGGCGCTGTCACTGCTGATGATGGTGGATTCACGCTGAACAATCTGCCGATGGGCAACTACCGCATAGTTGTCGGTTTCATCGGGTACCGCGAAAAAACCATCGGGGGGATAATTTTAAATAAAGGTACCCCAAATGTGTCATTGGGCAACATCCTGCTTGCGCCTAGTGCAAACCAGCTCAAAGAGGTTGCCATTACCGCGCATGCTGCCACGGTGGAAAACAAAATTGATAAATTGGTATATAATCCTGCAACTGATCTTACTACCCAGGGCGGGGTGGCTTTGGACGTAATGCAGAAAGTGCCAATGGTTTCCGTCGATATCAATGGCAACGTGGAGTTGATGGGTAATAGCAATGTCCAATTTCTGATAAATGGCAAGCCGTCCACTATTTTCGGCTCAAGCATTACCGACGCCCTGCAGGCCATCCCGGCAAGCCAGATCAAAAGTATCGAAGTGATCACGAATCCGGGTGCTAAATACGACGCTTCGGGCACCGGCGGTATTATCAATATCATTTTGAAGGATAATAAAGTGGAAGGTATCAACGGCACCGTTAATCTTACCGCAGGCACGCGCCTTGAGAACGCAAATTTCAATTTGAACGCCAAGAAGGGCAAGTTAGGTTTTAATGCATTTTTTGGCGGTAACGCAAATCTGCTCAGTGCAACTCCAGGTTCGTCAAACAGCACCTCAAACGGCAATACTTCCACCACTGATATAAACGAGGCAGGATCAAGCAATTTTAAGCGAAGCGGCTATCGGTCGGGCCTGAGCCTTAACTGGGATATTACGCCAAAAGACCAGTTGATTGGTTCGGTTAATTTTAACCACTTCGGCAACCAGGGCAGCGGCTATACTAATGTGTTTCAAAGCACTAATTACCCGGGAATTAACTTGCCTGTCGATACGTCGAGCATCAACAACTCATCAAGTAAATTCAGCTTTAATTCAACGGACGTAAGCTTGAGCTATAAGAAAACTTTCGAAAATAAAGACCAGGAACTTGACATCTTATATAACTACAGCGACGGCCGAAATACCAACGATTATTCGCAGCAGCTTGATTATACCAATATAGCTCGTCCGTCAACGGGTTCAATCGGCGATAACCCGGGAACTGATAAAGAAACCGATATCATGATCGATTATACCCAGCCGGTGGCCAAAGGTTTTACCATTGAAACAGGCGCTAAGGCAACAATCGAAAATCTGAATAACAGTGTTGCTACGCAAATGCTGGACAGTACCGGGGTTTATCGGCCGTTTCTTGCTCAAACTTATAGCTTTACTTATGGCCGCAAGATATTTGCCTATTACCTGTCCACTTCGTTTTCATTATTTAACGATTTTATTAACGGAAAAGCTGGTTTGAGAGAGGAATACACCACGTCGGCCTCTAGCAATGCAACCATCCCTTCTTATGGTATTTTAGCTCCCTCTTTTGTACTGCAGCATAAACTGAATCAAACGGAGAGCATTAAATTCAGTTATTCGTACCGGTTGGAGAGGCCCGATTATCGTTCGCTCAATCCCTTTTATAATATCAGCGACCCGCACAATATCAGTACAGGTGACCCAAATCTAAAACCTGAATTGGGCCATAATTTCGAATTAGGATATAATAAATCGTTTGATAAGGGACCAAGTATTTATGTGGCTGCATTTTACCGTTACAATACGAACGACCTGCAATCATTCACTCACTTTTATCAGAATTTAACTATAGGCGACACAACCTATACGAATGTTTACTTATCGCAACGCGCTAACATCGGCCGGGAAGCAACAGAAGGTATTAATTTATACGGATCGATGCCCGTCGGTAAACTGACTTTCCGTACCAACATGTTTTTTGCCAACAGAGTAACTGATAATCCGCCAAGCCCGCAGGTGACAGGATTTGTTTATCGTATTAATTTAAATACCAGTTACGAATTCGCCAAGGACCTGGCGGCCGAAGCCTTCGTGAACTACCGCTCGTCACAAAAAGGGATCCAGGGCACCAATCCGGCGTTCCTGTTCTATAATTTTGCGGTCCGTAAACAGTTTGATCACAAAAAATTCAGCATTGGGTTAACAGCTGCCAATCCGTTCAACCAATATGTCGATGTTCGCTCCATAACTTATGGGTCGAATTTTTATCAAACCAGCCTGCGTGAAATACCGTTGCGTTCATTTGGTATCAACATCATGTATAAGTTTGGTAAGCTGGACTTCAAAAAGGATAAGGAAGATAATAATAATAACAACGTGCCGGACAATTCCGATAATGGCGGTGGCGGGAGATAATTAATTTAGCGTTAAAATAAAGTTAATTGTTTATATAAGGTTAATTTAGCCTTATTAAATGCTTAATGTACTTTTGACACATGGCTAAACACAATCTTCCTACCTATGCTATTGTTGAGCTTTTAATACGATTGGCACACTTGAACGAAGCAATAGGCGACTACAAAGATCATGCGATATGTGATGGCGATGTAATTGTAAAAACGTCAGCAGGTATCATTCACTTTCCACAGCACCTGGTGATGAAGCAGTTCGAATCGCCCGAGTCGATAACCGAGGCCGAACTTCATGGCCTGGTGGCCGGCTTTAATCCGGTTGCTTAAATATATCCGCGAATATATCATTGGTGAAATTCGCCTATTTTTATAAGGTAATTCCGTTTGATAATTAAGAATTTAGTTATAGATTTAGGAAACCAATTGCAAATGCCGGTTATCCTGTAAAGCCTTATCAGTAAAACGGGTGCCAAACACTTGCAAATTAACCAGTTATAAGCCATGAAAAAGCTATATTGCTTCTTTGCTCTGTTTACTTTCATCAGCTGTTTTGCGTTTGGCCAGGGTACGAGCCCGGCTCTGCAAAATATAGTTTCCAAACTGAAGACCTTCGAAACAAATTATGTAGTTGAAAAGGCCTACCTGCATTTCGACAAACCCTATTATAGCGCAGGCGACGAAATGTATTTTAAAGCGTATGTGACGCTTGGCGAGGCACATACACTTTCAAAAGCGAGTGGCATAGTGCACGTAGATCTTATTAATCCCAACAATGTGATCATCAGGCATATTCTCGTACAGCTTGATAATGGCGTTGGCCCGGGCAGTTTCTCGTTGCCCGATACGCTGCAGGGCGGAGCTTACCGCGTACGGGCCTACACGCGTTACATGACTAATACGCCTGAATATTTCTTCGATAAGACTATTCCGGTTATCGCGGTAAGCGGCGTGACAGGTAGTAATCCCAATACGACCCAAACCGCAAAGCCAGATATTCAATTCTTCCCCGAAGGCGGTGAGCTGATCAGTTCGTTACTAACCAAAGTTGCTTTTAAGGCTATCGGGACCAATGGAATGGGGATCAGCGCCAAAGGGGTGGTTGTTGACAACACCAACCTGCAGGTAGCAACATTCAGCTCCGGCCATCTGGGCATGGGGGCATTCTACATTCAGCCTGAAGAGGGGAA
>JAFDZL010000018.1 GCA_018266935.1 Bacteroidota bacterium
CCCAGTATGCCCAGGCGGTCAGCGACTTCCCATAAATAAGCCGAGCCAATTGCTAACCTGAGGTACAGTTGAATGAATTTGGTGTTTGTCGTAATCTTCATGGTCTTAGTTTTTATAATCCGTAAATACTTTTGTAGCGATTCATCGAGCGGGCGAAAACTGCATAGGCGTTGCCTTCCAGGTCCTGTCCTTCGAAAGTCGCCCCATACAATGTGTCGAATTTCAGCTTCGCGCATTTCTCATAGAAAGCGGCGAATTCTTCCTTCAATAATGGAATGCTATTAGGATAGCTGAACATCACCGCGGTATGGCGCAGGCTGCGCGAAATGTACAAGCTGTCGCCGCAGAGCATGGCGCCGCCGGGCGAAAAGCTGCCAATGCGCAGCATACTGCTTCCGGGGAAATGACCGCCGACGTGAACAAGCTCCAGATCGTCCCAAAGTGGTTTCCCGTCGCCGCCCCAAAGCTTAACGTTTGGGCCCCGATTGAATATCCAGGGTTTGTCGTTCTCATGGATATAGACCGGGCAATTGAATTCCGCGGCCCACTCGTTCATGTTGCTGTAAAAGTGGGGGTGCGAAAAAGCGATGGCTTTCAAGCCGCCTTTACTGTAGATAAATTCTTTGGTGGCCTCATCCAGCAGCGGGATGCAATCCCACAAAATATTCCCGCCCGGCGATAACGCCAGGAAAGCGCGCTGACCGATGGCGAAGGAAGGCCTTACCGTTAGATAATGCAGGCGGTCGCTGATCTTCCGTATCCTGACCGCATGACACTTTTCCAGGTCTTCTTCACTCGTCCAGCGCTGGCCGTCCGGGTTAATGAACTGGCGGTCGTCATTGCAGATGGGACACAGCGCGGGTACTCTTTCGTTATAAGGGAACTTTGTTCCGCAGGTGGTGCATATAGAGTTCCTGTTGATGGTGGTCATATCTTTTTGCTTTTGACAATTCAAAATTATCACTACATTGGACTACTTTAATAGTCCAGAATTTATAATAAAGGTAGTCCAGAATGAATATCGTCGAAAGCCTGGTGCAGATCAATAAGGAATCACAAGTACCCGTGTATTTGCAGATCGCCAACAGCATCATCGCGCAGATCAGGCGCGGAACATTGAAGCCTGAAAGCGCTCTACCCGGCAGCAGGGTGCTTGCCGACGCGCTGAACGTCCACCGCAAAACCGTGGTGGCGGCGTACGAGGAACTGTACGCCCAAAGCTGGGTGGACAGCTATCCGCGCAGGGGTATTTTCGTGGCGAAGAACCTGCCCGATATTTCACCAAAAGCTTTACAGGAAAATGTGACGGCCCGGTCTTTCCCGAACGCGACCTTTTTTGAGATCGACGAAAAGCGCGTGCCTGCGCGGAAATTGTTCAGTCCCCCGCCCCAGCAAAACATCGTGATCAGCGACGGTTTCCCGGATACGCGCCTGGCGCCGATGGAATTGCTGGTGCGGGAATACCGTCGTTTTGGCAATTACCAGTTTACGTCAAAATACCTGATGTACGGGCCGGAACTCGGCTCCGAAAACCTGCGAAGCGAACTGGCGAAATTCCTCGCCGAAACACGCGGTATGCAGGTGAGCACGGAGAATATTCTGATCACCAAAGGCGTACAGATGGCGATGTACCTGGCCGCTCAGTTGCTGGTGTCGAAGGGCGATGTAGTGATCGTGCCCGAGCCCGGGTACCCGACCGGTAACGACGTTTTCCGGTATGCCGGCGCCCAACTGGCATTTGCGCCCGTGGACGAGCAGGGCATGGACCTGAACGCCGTGGAGGATATCTGCAAAAAGAAGAAAGTGCGCATGCTGTACGTAATACCCCACCATCACCGTCCGACAACGGCCACGCTAAGTTCTGAACGCCGCATGCAGCTATTGGAACTGGCGATGAAATACCGCTTTGCGATCCTGGAGGATGACTATGACTACGACTACCACTACGCCAGCAGCCCGGTTTTACCTTTAGCAAGCGCGGATTACTACGGCAGTGTGATCTATGTCGGGTCGTTCTGCAAGACCATCGCGCCGGGGATACGCGTAGGTTTTGTCGCCGCGCCGCAGAACCTGATCAATCACCTGGCCCGCCTGCGCAGGATGATCGACCGGCAGGGAGAGCAACTATTGGAAGAAGCGCTGGCCAACCTGCTCAGGAACGGTGACATCAACCGGCACCTGAAGAAAACCAACAAGATCTATCACGAGCGGCGGGATGCGTTCTGCCATCTGCTGGCGGAACAATTAGGCGATCATGTTTCCTTCAAAATCCCCGACGGCGGTTTCGCCGTGTGGACACGGTATCTGCATGGGATCAATTCAAGGGAGGTTGCGGAGAAGGCAAACGAAATGGGACTATCGTTAAGCAGCGGCGATGAGTACTTTCATCAGTCACAAAACACGGAATTTGTACGTTTGGGCTTTGCCTCGCTAAACTTTAAAGAAATGGAAGAAGGGGTGGATATTTTGAGGAGGGTTGTTCGAAAGTTCCGCTAAGCAGGTTATGAATACAGGGTTTTTCTTAGTAAATTTGAGTTATGACGACGCTGACAGTTGAAATAGATAAAGAACAGGATTTGCCTGCAATTGAGGCGTTCCTAAAAAAAATGGGGGTTGAATACCAGATCGAAACTGATGAAGATGACGATTGGGGAGATATTCCGCCGGAAGCGATTGAAGGCATTAAAGCGGGTTTGGCTGATGGAGATGCGGGGCGTGTACGCAGCCATGAAGAAGCAATGGCCCATATTCAGGAAACAGTAGCTCGTTTGCGAAAGAAGAATGGCTAATGTTTTAAAATGGACAGATAGGGCATTAGAAGAATACGATAAGCTCCTGGCATATTTATACAGCGAATGGGGCGAAGAAATAATGTTGAGAGTCGTACTTGAGGTCGAAAAAACAACACTGTGTATCCAAAAGTCGCCCGAACAATTTCCAGTGGTGCTGAAACGACGAAATGTCCGACGTTGTGTAATGTCTCCTCAAACTTCTATCTTCTTTAAGGTGAAAACGGAATATATCGAAATATCTTCCGTTTTCGATAATAGGCAAAACCCAAGGAAACGCAAATTATATTGGTAACTTAAATAATAACCCAACCTCCCTCAACGAAAGTCAAATGGACTCCCTGAACGAATTCTGATATAGGTGTATCGCGTGTTGCTTTGTTATTTGTTAATTCGATAAAATATACTGATGGGTTTGCAAAACCTTTTCTAAACATCCAGAACCGGAATCTTTTTTGATGAGGTGATTTTTCCAGAAATTTTAATTCTTCAAATGCACTCAAACTTAAACTGTCCGGTTTCAAAATTGATTTGATAGGAACGGGGTTTGCTTTTGCAGTATCAGTTTTTGACAATTCGATTTTTATTCTCTTATCAGGCTTAAAATACCCGTGTATTATATCCGGATAAAGGATACCTTCCCTAAAAAGAGGTTTGAATTCCTCCGGTGCATAAACTGTCAGTACCTGACTACCGTATTGATAGTGATTGCCATTGATAATGATTTCGCCATGGAATTTCTTGAAATGGCGTTTTTGATACTCATTTTTAAAGAGTTGTTCGGCCCAATAGTTTTCCTGCTCACCCGCATTTTTAAATTCGTGCTTTGTTGTGTCTGAAGAATTAGCCCGGGCTTGAGCGTTGGTCAACAAAGAATGGCAGCTAGTAGTTATTAATAAAAGCAAAATTTTCATGCCCGTTTTGGAAATCATTTCAATTTTTTACCTAAAGGATTCCAATACCATTCAAATTCCATAAAATTCTCATCTGCACATTTGAAATTCGCACATCCGCACATCTACCCCTCCTTCCGCACTTCCCTCAGCATCACATTAAAGCGCCATTTCCGCAGCATAGCGTTCATCGTATTTACAACGCGTTTAGCCCGCGTCTCACTGGTCTTCGCTTCGTTGATCCATTTGATAAAATATTCGCGGTGCGATTTGGCGAGGCTGTTGAAGAACTCAACGGCTTCAGGTTCAAAATCGAAGCATTCCTGCAGGTCGGCGGGGATATCTACTTTATAGTCCAAATCTTCCTCCAGTTTGCAGCGGAGCATGGCGCCGGCATTCTTATGCAGTTTCTTACGAATGTCCGCCTTGAGCGCCATGATAAAATTGCCATCGCCCATGGGCATCAATGCTAAACCGTTCACGGGCAGCGCATCCAGCATACCGCGTACCCGGAACGACTTTTTGTTATCCGGTTTCAACTGCAGCGCCAGGTCGGCGGGAATATCGATATAGGTCCACCCGGTTTTTTCTCCCTGTTCGGCAAACTGCAGCATAATGGCGTCAAACTCAACCATAGCGCCAAATTAAGGCATAATTGTAACTGGTTGGTAACAATTGTTAAAGATTGTTAAATCAGGTACCCGTGATGTAACGATCAGCTTTTTGCCGATGTCTTATGTACAAAACCAACGCAAAAAAACTTAATAACAAATATTATGAAAACACTAAAAGCAACGATGACGGGCCTGGCATTGATACTGGCCGGGAGCATCGCCGGAGCAGCCCCCATCACTCATCACAACCAGACCAAAGATGAAGTAGCCGACACTTATATGAATGCAGTGATGCACGGTGACATGAACGGCGTATCCGGCGCCATCGACAACGATGCACAGTTTTACACGATGCACAGCGCCCGTGTGAGCCAGTTGAGCAAAAGCCAGATGCTGGCCTACCTGAAGGCCAACCCGGCTGTTGACCAGGATTGCAACGCCAGTGACGCGGTATTGCAGGACAGCGACGACGTTTATGTAAAGAAAGTGGACGTGAAGTATGAAGGCGTTACCCGCACGGATGTGATCACCGAGCAGCGTACCGGCGACGGATGGAAAATTACGAAGGTGGAAACCTCATTTAAATAAATAGGTGGTTTATTGTTTGTTTTGCAAGAGGGGCTCCGCAAGGGGCCCTTTGCTTTTGTCTGAACTAAGATTCGTAGGATTTAAAGATGGTAGGATGACCAATTGGCGAGAAAACATCCTATAATCCTCCTATCCTAAGAATCATAGTTCAGACAATTACATAATTTTTAATAAAAAATAGACTAACATTGTATTGCAAAACCTAACCTATATATCAGACCTTAATCACGGCACCCCATGCAATACGAAGATATTACCCATAAAATCATTGGCTCTGCCATGAAAGTCCATACCACGCTCGGCAGTGGGTTTCAGGAAGTCATTTATCAGCGGCGCTGGCTATAGAAATGGAAAAACAAGGCCTGGGATTTGGCAGGGAAATGGAGATGACGATTTTTTACGATGGCATAGACATTGGAACTCGTCGTGTTGATTTCTTTGTTGAAGATAAGATAATGGTTGAGCTAAAGGCAGTTTCAGCTCTTGACGAATTGCACCTTGCACAAGCTATGAATTATCTTGAGGCTTACAAGTTACCAGTTGGTCTGCTTATAAACTTTGGAAGCAAGAGCATGGAGTTCAAGAGAGTTTTTAATGTAAAACATCCCGACAATGCGGATTATAAACGAAGATAAATGTCTGAACTAAGATTCGTAAGATTTTAAGATGGTAGGATGACCAACTGGCGAGAAAACATCCTAAAATCCTCCCATCCTACGAATCTTAGCTCAGACAATTACCTCTCCGCCGGTGTTACCCTCAGTTCCTTTTTCTGATTGTTTCGTAAAACGCTGATATACTGGAACTGGCCCACCTTATCGCCCGTAAGCAACTTGAAAAGCTGGTCTGAAGTTTCCACACGCTGGTCGTTGAAGGCGTAAATAATATCGCCGCTGAGCATCCCGCCTTTATCCGCCGGACTGTTTTGTTCAACCTTCGTAATGAATAAAGCCTGTTGATTTTTAAGCTCATGTATAGTACGCAACTTTGGCACGAGGCCGATCTGCTGCAGGCTGGCGCCGATATAGGCGCGTTTCACTTTTCCATAACGGATCAGCTGGTTAGCCACCGATTTGGCTGTGTTGATGCTGATGGCAAAACAAAGTCCCTGAGCGCCGCGGATCATAGCCGTATTGACGCCGATCACTTCTCCGTCTGCATTGATAAGCGGCCCGCCTGAATTGCCGGGATTTAGCGAGGCGTCGGTTTGTATCATGCTGTCCATACTAACGCCGGTTTCACCGGATAAAGTTCTGCCCAGCGCACTGATGACACCCGCGGTAACCGTTTGCTGAAAGCCCAGCGGGTTGCCGATAGCGATCACCAATTGCCCGATCTTCAGGTTATCCGAATCGCCGAGAATGGCGGGCACGTAGTCAACCGCATCTATTTTCAGAATGGCTAGATCAGCATAAGGATCTTCGCCGATGAGTGTTGCGTGGTGAACAGTGCCGTCATAGAGCATGGCGCGCAGTTGTTTCGCCTTTTTTACGACGTGGCTATTGGTGAACAGGTATCCGTCGGAAGAGAATAAAAAACCGGTACCGGTGCCGGTTACCGTATCGCGACCCTTGTCGCTGGTAAATTGCTCGATCTTAACGACCGAAGTGTGCAGCTTTTCAACCGCATCGATAATGATTTGTGAGTATGCATCCATGAAGGGATGCTTACAAAAAGCAATCCTAAGAGAAAAGCAGCTCAAATTGGCAGGATTTTAACCGGAAAATTGACAATTGGGCAGAAAGATTGCGCAAAAAAAACCTATATGCTTTATATGAATTTTTTACCTGAGGACTATGTAAAATAAAATTATGTCATTTCCTTTAGGTTAGCTTCAGCAATTATCAGAGATTGTTATGGTTGTTGAAGCTTTCTTTTTGCTTCTTTTTCTTTGTTAACAAATCTGAATTTTGTGAAGAACGTTAACAGCGGTAAA
>JAFDZL010000190.1 GCA_018266935.1 Bacteroidota bacterium
CGATATTATTGCGCCAGGAAAGCCCGTCAAATTGGGTTCCTGTAAAAGCGAATATGATAAAGAGCTATTTCACTATCAGCCTTCGTAACCTTTTAAAGCGGAAAGGCTACACCGCCCTAAACATTCTCGGGCTCACTATCGGCATTACCTGCTGCCTGCTGATCTTCCAATATGTTTCACGGGAGAGGAGTTATGATACCTTTCAGAAAAACGCAAAAAACATTGTCCGTATCCGGCTTGATGAGTACAAAGAGGGAAAATTGCTGTGGCAATCTGCTACGTCGTACCCTGCATTCGGTCCGCTGATGAAAAAGGACTATCCCGAAGTGCAAAACTATTGCAGGCTTATCGACGACGAACTATTGTTGAGCAACGATGCCAGGAATATCAAATTCTCGGAGAAGAAAGGATACTTCGCCGATCCCTCGTCGATCGACATGCTGGGCGTAAACCTTACCGCAGGCAACGTTGCGACGGCATTAGACGCTCCTAATAAAATGATCGTCTCCGAAAGCATGGCGCGTAAATATTTTGGCACCACCGATGCCGTTGGCAAAGTATTGCAATCGCATGGTGACGGCAGGGCCAAGCCGAGCGTGTACCAGGTAACAGGTGTGTTTAAGGATTATCCTAAAAACTCACATCTTATTATTGACTACCTTGTTTCGTATGAAACACTCCGGAAAGCTTTGCGCGAAGGGGGGGATAAGGAAGATCAGGCTAATACAGCTATTGGCTGGTACGATTTCTATGTTTACCTGCAGCTACGGCCAGGCACCGACCTGAATGCCTTCCAGGCCAAAATGCCTGCGTTCGCCACTAAATACATTAATAAGCGCAAAGGTTTTAAAGGCAATCAGTTTTCGGGCAACAAGCTTTTTATCATACCACTCAGTGATATACACCTGTACTCGAATTATAACCAGGAAGCCGAAGTGAACGGCAGCGGCAGCGCAGTAAGCTTTATGTTCCTGATTGCGCTCATCATTTTAGGTATTGCCTGGATCAATTATATCAATTTGTCAACTGCGCGTTCGGTTGAACGGGCCAAAGAAGTAGGTGTCCGTAAAGTGCTGGGCGCAGCAAGGCAAAACCTGGTGGGACAGTTCATGCTGGAAAACATTATATTGAATTGTACGGCGATAGTCCTTGCTGCCGCAGCTGTTTTCCTGTTGACACCGCTATTCAACCAACTGATGGGTCAGCAAACCATCAAAGAATTTTCTATGACCAGCAAATATTGGCTCATCTTTGCGGGTATCTTCATTTCGGGAACGTTGCTGTCCGGAGTATATCCGGCATTGGTCCTGTCCGGCTATCAACCCGTGGCCGTACTGAAAGGGGCATTCAAAAATACTTCAGGCGGATTGATATTGCGCAAGGGCTTGATCATTTTGCAATTCAGCATATCTGTTATTCTTATAGCAGGCACCATTATCGTCTATCAGCAGGTAAATTTCATGCGTAAGCAAAAGCTGGGGGTCAATATTAACCAAACACTGGTGCTTGACGGCGTGCAATCGGTTTCCGATTCAACCTACCAGGATGTATTTCAACCATTCAAAACGGAACTGCTTAAAAATCCCGGCATAAAGAGTATGACAGCGTCCACCAATGTAATGGGGCAGGAGATATACTGGACCAATGGCTTTGAGAGCCTCGATCACAAGGATATTGGGGGATCGACGGTATACCGGCTTGGGATAGATTATGATTTTATACCGCAGTTCGGCATGAAATTACTTGCAGGAAGAAATTTCTCAAACAATTTTCCAAGCGACAAAAAAGCAGCTATATTGAATGATAAGGCATTGGCCCAAATGGGATTTAAAGACCCGCAGGATGCTATCGCCAAAAAAATATCTAACGGGCGGGACACTTTGACCGTGATTGGTGTGGTTCAAAGTTTTCATCATATGGGTCTGCAAAAACCTATCGACCCTCAATTGATCACTCTCCGGCCAAATGCACGCAATGCTTATTCGATCAAGTTACAAACCAAAGACCTGCAAAGCACCATTGCCGCTATAAAAGCATCATGGAATAGATATTTTCCCAATGACCCTTTTAATTATTTCTTCCTCGACGATGAGTTTAATGCGCAATATCAAAGCGATCAGCGTTTCGGCGAAATGTTTACAATTTTCTCTTTATTGGCAATCCTGATCGCATGTTTTGGCCTGGTTGGCCTTTCGGCGTATAACATACTACAACGTACCAAAGAAGTGGGCATACGTAAAGTACTTGGCGCTTCTGTGAGGAACGTCGTGTTCATCCTGTCGAAAGACTTCCTCGCACTTGTTATCGTTTCATTTATTTTAGCCACGCCGGTCGCCTGGTTTATTATGCATAACTGGCTGCAGGACTACGCTTTCAGGATCGATATCAGCTGGTGGGTATTCGGCATTGCGGGAGTACTGGCCTTTATTATTGCATTTGGAACACTAAGCTTCCAGGCGATAAAAGCCGCATTAGCCAACCCGGTGAAAAGTTTGAGAACCGAATAAATCAGTTAAGTAAGTTGATGGGATTAGTCCCGATAACTATCTGTAGAGTTGACTAAGTTTACGCTTACCTAACCATTCAACTTATTCAACCAAACAACTACCTTTGCCACGGAATGAGAAAATTGTTCGGCTTTATTTTAACACCCCTCCATTACATTTTTTTTGGGCTGGTATTGGTGGTTTTTCATCCCATACAATGGATTTGCTTCAACTGGTTTGGCTACCGCGCACACAAGTGGGCGGTTGACACCATGAATTGGTGGATAACCGCTACGTATTATGTGCTGTTCAATACCGTAACGTTTAATAACAAACAGCATTTGCCGCTCGACCGGCCGATGATCTTTGTTGCAAATCACCAGAGCCTGTATGATATCCCGGTAATGATCTGGTTCCTGCGGAAATACCACGCCAAATTTATTTCCAAGATCGAACTGACCAAAGGCATCCCATCCGTCTCCTACAACCTGAGGCATGGCGGCGGCGCCAATATCGACCGTAGAGATCCGCGTCAATCCATCATGGAACTGGCCAAATTGGGTACCCGAATGAAAGAAAACCGTTGGTCGTGCGTGATATTCCCGGAAGGCACCCGTTCGAAAGACGGGGCCGTGCGCGCGTTCCAATCGGCCGGTATCGGAGCGATATTAAAGAAATGTCCCGAAGCGCTGATAGTGCCGGTCGCCATTCGGAATTCATGGAAAATGGTACGTTACGGCAAATACCCGATGGGAACCTTTATCCGGATGACCTGGGACGTACTGCCGCCTATTGACCCAACCGGAAAATCATTGGACGAAACGGTTAAAGAGGCAGAGAACGCCATTAGGATGCAATTAGGGCAGTCAAGCTAAATTCGAAATTGAACATTCGAAATTCGCAATAATTCAAATATTCTTCCCGTCGATGATCTTGAAAAATTCGTCGCGGTAAGTATCTCCTACCGGGATGATCTTGTCGCCGATGAAGATGCGGCTGCGTTCGATGCTGTCTATTTTATTGATCGAAACGATATAGGACTTATGTACGCGGATAAAGTGCTTCTCGGGTAAAGCATCCTCCATCTTCTTCATATTTTGCAGGGTGATGATACGTTCGGCCGGCGTGAAAATAGAAATATAGTCCTTCAGCCCTTCGATGAACAGGATATCATTCAGGTAAACTTTTTGGATCTTATGTTCAGTTTTGACGAAAATAAAATCGCTGAGGAAATCGTTTTGGGAAGCGGATTGCTCCTGTTTAGTTTCAGTTTTGGCCGTCGGCTGGATGATAGCCTGCGCCTTTTGCACCGATTTATAAAAGCGGTCAAAAGCGATCGGCTTCAATAGATAGTCGATCACATCCAATTCATAGCCTTCCAGCGCATATTGAGGATAGGCCGTGGTCAATATCACCTTCGTTTTGCCGTTGGCGATACGCAGGAATTGGATTCCTGTCAGTTCGGGCATCTGAACATCCAGGAAAACCAGGTCGATGCCGCCTGCCTGCACCAGCTGCAATGCCTCTATCGGGTTAGTGGTCGATTTCACTAATTCCAAAAAGGGCATCTTGGCGATATAGTCCTCCAAAATATGGAGCGCCAGCGGTTCATCGTCAACTACAAGGCATCTGATCATCGTTATAAAACTAAGGATAATTCGCAGATATAGGAGTCGGGCCTGTCCTGTATATCCAGCTTGTAATGACCGGGATAAAGTAATTCAAGCCGTCTTTGCACATTCTGCAA